>NZ_JAKUFQ010000205.1:0-3021 GCF_022663475.1 Bacillus cereus group sp. BfR-BA-01382 | reverse complement strand
AGGTAACACGGGTGCTACTGGACCTCAAGGCGTTCAAGGTAACACGGGTGCTACTGGCGCTACTGGACCTCAAGGTCTTCAAGGTAACACAGGTGCTACTGGCGCTACTGGACCTCAAGGTCTTCAAGGTAACACAGGTGCTACTGGTGCTACTGGACCTCAAGGCGTTCAAGGTAACACGGGTGCTACTGGACCTCAAGGTCTTCAAGGTAACACGGGTGCCACTGGACCTCAAGGCATTCAAGGACCAACGGGTGCTACCGGCGCTACTGGTATAGGAGTTACTGGACCTACTGGACCTTCTGGTGGGCCTACCGGACCTACTGGGCCAACTGGACCTAGCTTCCCTGTAGCAACAATTGTTGTAACAAACAATATTCAGCAAACAGTACTGCAATTTAATAACTTTATTTTTAGTACTGCAATTAACGTAAACAATATTATCTTCAACGGCACAGATACAGTTACTGTTATCAACGGTGGTATTTATGTAATTAGCGTATCCATTTCTACAACTGCGCCAGGATGCGCTCCACTCGGAGTAGGAATTTCAATTAATGGAGCAGTCGCAACTGATAATTTCTCTTCAAATTTAATAGGCGACTCACTTTCATTTACTACAATCGAAACATTAGTAGCTGGTGCAAGAATTTCTGTCCAATCTACTCTTAATGAGATTACGATTCCTGCGACAGGAAATACTAACATCCGCCTTACTGTATTTAGAATCGCTTAAATTTCACTATATATTGTTTATGACAAATAAAAAAAGAGCGAGAAACTCGCTCTTTTTTTGTTATGTACAATAATTCATTACTATTCTAATTCAATTGAAACATTTTTTTGTGGTACAAATGTAGAAATTGCATGTTTATAAATAAGCTGTTGCTTACCTTCTGTTTCCAGTAGGACTGTAAAATTATCAAATCCTTTAATTAGTCCACGAAGCTGGAAACCATTTAATAAGTACAGCGTAACAAACGTATTTTCTTTACGGAGTTGATTTAAAAACTGATCTTGAATATTGATTGATTGCTTCATGTCGAATCCTCCTCTTTTTCTCTACTTACTATTATTCGACTTTACTTGTAACTTTCCTTCTATGTATCGTAAAATTTCTGACGTTTTTTCACCGTCTGTAACATCAAACCACATGACATCCATTTTATTACGGAACCACGTTAATTGACGCTTTGCATAACGACGCGAATTCGTCTTTAATTGTGATACCGCATCTTCTAAAGAGGCTCGATTCTCAAAATAATCATAGATTTCTTTATATCCAATCGCTTGAATAGATTGACAATCTCGTATCCCTCTATTATACAGCCCTTCTACTTCCTCTAATAGGCCTTGTTCCATCATCAAATCCACTCGTAAGTTAATGCGATCGTATAGCATTTCTCGATCCATTGTCAAGCCAATTAATGAAACATCATAGAGTAACTCTTTTTCTTGTTTCTCAATTTGGTCACTCATTTTTTCACCCGTCGTGTGGAAAATTTCTAACGCCCGAATGACACGTCGTACATTATTTGCATGAATACGCTCTGCACTTTCTGGATCTACTTCTTGCAATTTTTTATGTACATATTCCACACCGCGTTCTAAAGCTAACTTTTCCATTTGCTCTCGGTATATCACATCACCAGCATCATCTGTAAACTGATAATCGAATAAAACAGATTGTATATAAAGACCGGTCCCACCAACTATAATTGGTAATTTACCACGTTCTGTAATTTCTCGAATATGTTTGCGAACACGTTCTTGAAATTCCGCGACAGAAAATGAATCTTCCGGATTTTTTATATCGACCATATAATGTGGAATTCCGTCCATCTCTGCTTGTGTTACCTTTGCAGTTCCAATATCCATCGTTCGATAGATTTGCATGGAATCACCACTAATAATTTCACCGTTCAACGCTTTGGCAAGATCGATACTTAACTTCGTCTTTCCAACAGCTGTTGGTCCAATGATGACAGCAACTTTTTCACGTTGCACTTCTCCCATAGCATTCAACTCTCTTTATGTAATATACTCCATCTATTGATTATACCCAATCTTACCAATTTTAACGGCATGATTGCAAGTTCTTTCATTTCGGTACATGAAATTACATATAAAAAAGAACATAGTTTGTCCAATTCTGCATATACATGATAAAAATAGTTTCGAGAGGATGAGTTAACTATGAAACAATCCACCATCAATTTTTCATCTTTGACAAAAGACCTCATTTTAGCTACTTCTACAAAAGAACAAAATTGTTCACAAGAGGAATTATACTTCGCCCTAAATTGTTTACTACGGGCTTTTCATTCTACTCTCCATGAAACAACATCACATCCAGAAAATAAAAATACAGAATATATACAAACACAATTTTGCAGTGCATATAAAATTATTACAGGTAAAACTATTTATCCCTTTCAATAATCCATAAAAAGCGGTTGCTTACATAATTTCAAGCAACCGCTTTTTATATTAATATCGATAACCTATTGTATAACTTTCACTTTTACAGATTTGCGCCCCCAGCTATTAGCACTACCATCTGAACCGACTAATACATCAATACGATTTCCTTTAATCGCACCACCAGTGTCTCCAGCAATCGCTTCTCCATATCCTTCTACCCATACTTTTGAGCCAAGCGGAATTACTTTCGGATCAACAGCAATTACTTTCATATTTGGATTTGCTGTCAAATCATGCCCCATTGCAGTTAATACACGACCACCATACGAACCATTCTCACTCGGATCTGCTGTATATGCCGTCGCTTCTACTGTAATTTCACGACCACCAGTAGGCGCACTTTTTTCAGTAGATTTCGCAACTGGTTTTGCAGCCGGCTTTTCTTTTACCACAGGTTTACTTGATTCTACATTCTTAATAGACTCGTTATTCTTAACTGCTGTATTATTTTTAACCGGCGCTTCTTCTTGAGCTACAACTTCTTTCTTTTCAATTACAGGTGCCGTTCCTGTTAAAAATGGCACGTGAACATATCCG
>NZ_JAKUFQ010000204.1:0-3066 GCF_022663475.1 Bacillus cereus group sp. BfR-BA-01382 | reverse complement strand
ATATTTCCTTGTTTTATAGAAGATTTTGTTTTAAAATTTATTGTTATTTCATTCTAAATAGATTTATAAATATATAGGAGTGTTTTTATGTTTAATGAAAATTTTAATTGGAAGACAACTATTCTTAAGCCTTTACTAATGATAACAGTACTTTCTGTTTTGGTTTTTTGTGGATACTTTGTTCTTTATTCTATTTTTGGTAGCTTGAGTTCTTTAATTCCTAAAAATTTAAGAAGTACTGATATTTCTAATGCTACAAATGCTTTTTTTAGTGCTCTAATCGTAGCTATTATTTCATGTTGTTTTAATTTACTACCTCAAGTTGGTGAAAAACAATTAGATCGTAAAAAAAAGATAACTTTTAGTCTATATATATTAAAAAACAGATTGGAAATACTAAAAAAAGATGTAAGTAATATTCAGGTGTTATTATTAGATTCAAATATTTCTGATGATACTTTACAAGAACAAGTTAAAAATAAAATTGATGATATTGAAAAAAAGAATGAAGAAATTGTTAGAATTTCTATTGAAACTGAGTTTAATGATTTGCCTAATAAGGTTGTGTCATTTTTTGAAATGGTGAAAAGTAATAAATCTTTTTCGAGTAAAAATGATATCTTAAGTATGATAGTAGATTTAAATAATAAAATTGATGCTGTAGTAGAAATAGTTAATACAGAGTTGGAAAACAAATTGAAATATTAAATTGTTTAACCCTCTTTCATATTTTTTGAAAGAGGGGGTAAGGAATTATAAATTAAATAAGGAATGTATCAAGAATGTTATCTTTTTCTTTTTTATTAATTCTGATATATTTGAGAGTAATTTGTGGTGTACTATAATTGAGTATTTCTTGGAACATAGGAACATTTTTTTTAGGTATTGTTCTTATATTTGTAGGGGTACCGCCACATTGCTATCAAGCTAAAGAAGTAGGTCACCCCAAAAAAGAGAAAATACGTTAAATTCTCATAGATAACTATCTTATATTAATTACATAATCTAGTGTGATATAATAATATAAAGATATTATATTTAAAAGGGGGATTCAAATTGGTTAAAAACTTACCTTTACTAATAGTGATTTTACTACTAGGTATCAGTTCTTCTACATTAAGCACGAACGGATACTTTTCTCCAGTTATTGAATGGTCTTTAATGATTATAAGTATTATTTTGAACATTACTGCAGTGATAGGTTTATCATTACACGTCCTTGTATATCAACCTATGAAAAGATTTGATAAAAATTTAAAAGAGACCTTCAAATAAAATAATTATATTTGAGGTAACACCACATCGCTATCGAGCTAAAAAAATGTATCCATAAAAAGAAAAAAACGCTATTCTTTCTGTAGAATTATAGGAAAGGATGGCGTTTTTTATGTCTGTTTCTGTGTCTGATGAATTACAACTATTTGCTCAAGAGATTCAACGTTTTTTATCTCCAAATACCTTACGGAATCTTGCTCGAGATGTTGGTTTCGTACAACGAACCAGTAAGTACCAAGCAAAAGATTTAGTCGCTTTATGTGTATGGATGAACCAAAATATCGCTACGACGTCTTTAACTCAGTTATCTAGCTGTTTAGAAGCCTCGACAGAAGTGCTCATCAGTCCCGAGGGACTGAACCAACGATTTAATAAAGCAGCCGTCCAATTTTTACAACACATACTAGCTGAACTACTAAGCCGAAAATTGACCTCATCTATACCGATTTCTTCTCCATATACTTCTGTTTTTAAGCGTATTCGTATTTTAGATTCAACTGCATTTCAACTCCCGGATGTATTTTCATCGGTTTATCCAGGTGCAGGAGGCTGCAGCCATACAGCTGGGATAAAAATTCAACTTGAGTATGATTTGTTAAGTGGACAGTTCCTTCATATTCATACAGGTCCAGGTAAACAACATGATCGCACTTACGGCTCTCTGTGTGCTCCAACTGTGACAGCGAATGATTTATGTATCCGAGATTTAGGTTATTTTCATTTAAAAGACCTTCAATATATACAAGATAAAGAGGCCTACTATATCTCTCGTATCAAGTCGAATACACGTATTTATCAAAAAAATCCTACCCCTGATTATTTTCAAGATGGAAGAATTAAGAAAGGTACAGAGTATATACAGATAGATATGGAGACGTTAATGAACTCCCTTCAACCAGGACAAACATGTGAAATAGCTGATGCTTATGTAGGAATGATTGATAAAGTGTCAGCTCGTGTAATTGTTCATCGATTAACAAAACAACAGCAACAAAAACGATTACAAGATCAAGCTGTAAGAGAAAAAAAGAAAGGAATGAAGTATTCTCCTTGTAGTAAACGACTCAGTGGTATCAATGTATATATGACAAACACCCCTACAGATATTATCCCGACGGGACAAGTACATGATTGGTATTCTTTACGTTGGCAAATCGAAATTTTATTTAAAACGTGGAAGTCATTCTTTCAAATTCATCATTGTAAAAAGATAAAACCAGAACGATTGGAGTGCCATTTATATGGTCAATTGATTGCCATTCTACTCTGTTCTTCTATCATGTTTCAAATGCGACAATTGCTCCTAATGAAGAAAAAACGAGAGCTTAGTGAGTATAAAGCCATATATATGATCAAAGACTATTTTCTTCTTTTATTCCAAACTATACAAAACAACACCCAAGAGCTATCAAAGGTGTTACTTCGCCTGTTCAATCTCCTACAGCAAAACGGGCGGAAATCTCATCGATATGAGAAAAAAACGGTCTTTGATATATTAGGTGTTGTTTACAATTGTACCATGTCTGATAATCAAGCCGCTTAATTCAAAAAATGAAACCCGTTAGGGGTTATTTCGTATGCAAATCTTTTAATCACCTACACTTGCCCTTTAGAAAAAAGAAACAATCTCGCCTAAAATTGACTTTGCATAATCTTAGCTTGATAGCGATGGGGTACCGCCACATCGCTATCAAGCTAACAAATAAAAATCCCCCCAAAATAAAAAAACGATATTCTTTCTATCTAAAGTGTAGAAGGATTATCGTTTTTTTACTTTTATAAATGTAAAAA
>NZ_JAKUFQ010000203.1:0-3118 GCF_022663475.1 Bacillus cereus group sp. BfR-BA-01382 | reverse complement strand
TAATGGAAAGTGGATTTGATGGTATTTTCTTACTTGCATCGAACCCAGTTGATATTATTACATATCAAGTTTGGAAATTATCTGGATTACCTAGAAATCGCGTAATCGGTACTGGTACATCACTAGATTCTTCTCGCTTAAGAACAATTTTATCTGAAATGCTACATGTAGACCCTCGTAGTATTCATGGGTATTCATTAGGAGAACATGGTGATTCTCAAATGGTTGCTTGGTCTCACGTAACTGTTGGTGGAAAGCCAATTCTGCAAATTTTAGAAGAACAAAAAGAACGATTTGGTGAAATAGATTTAGATGAAATCGTTGAGAAGACTGCAAAAGCCGGATGGGAAATTTATAAACGTAAAGGAACTACTTATTACGGAATCGGAAATTCTCTAGCATATATTGCAAGCTCAATCTTTAATGATGATCACCGTGTCATTGCTGTATCAGCCATTTTAGATGGTGAGTATGGTGAATATGATATTTGTACAGGAGTACCAGCTATTATTACTAGAGACGGTATAAGAGAAGTTGTAGAACTCAATTTAACAGAGGATGAAGAATCTCGATTCGCAAAATCAAACGATATTTTACGTGATTATATGAAAACAATTGGTTACTAACTTATAGAAGAAGGTGAAACAAATGAAGGAATATATAATGTCTCGTGTATTTAAAGCATCTGCTGGAATCGCACAAGGTATTTTCGTATCCCTCGGAATTGGTTTACTGATCGAAAATATAGGAAGAATTGTTGATATACCATTACTTATTACAATCGGAGTTGTTGCAAAATCACTTATGGCACCAGCAATTGGTGCCGGAATTGCTTTTATGCTCGGTGCAAATGGCCTTGTAATCTTCTCGGCTATGGTGGCTGGAGCAATTGGTGCCGGATCCATTTCAATTACTGAAGCAGGTCTAATTATTAAAACAGGTGAGCCAATCGGTGCTTTATTAACAGCAACTTTAGCTGTATATATTGGTAAACGTTTAAGCGGAAAAACTGCGTTAGATATGATGCTCGTTCCATTTGCGGCAATATTAGGTTCTGGTTTAGTAGGTATTTGGTTATCTCATAATATTACTCCTGTTTTAAATACAGTTGGAGCATTTATTAAAGATAGCTCAGCTGGTAGCCCGTTTATCGCTTCTATCGTCATTGCAGTAGTTTGGGGATTATTACTTATCTCTCCAGCTTCATCAGCTGCGTTAGCGATCGCACTTAGCTTAGACGGTGTTGCAGGTGGTGCTGCTCTTGCAGGCTGCGTTGCTCAGTTTATCGGATTCTCTGTTATCTCAGCGAAAGAAAACAATTTAGGTGGCATATTAGCTCAAGCACTTTGTACTCCGAAAGTACAGTTACCAAATATCACTAAAAATCCAATGATTCTCGTCCCAACTGTCGTCGCCAGTGCTATAGTTGGTCCAGTATCCGCATTAATTTTCCAACTGGAAGCAGGAAAGGAAATTGCAGGTCTTGGATTAAGTTCTCTTATCGCACCAATTAATTTAATTTCTAGCGAAGGATGGGAAGTTGTCCCAGCGATGGTAATCACTTATATCATCATTCCAGTAGCTGTTTCTTATATACTTTACATTGCTCTTAAAAAAGCAGGTCGTATTCACTCTGGTGATATGACTGTACCGCAATCTTAAATTGAAAATCTCCTTAATAATAGATAAAAGCAGACTGAGCCACAGTCTGCTTTTTTATGTTACATTTTATGATTTTGTTTTACTGGAACTTTTATTGGTTCTTTTGCTAATAAGAGCTGAACGCCGAAGTATAGTATGCTTGCAAGTGTCATTCCAGAAACGGCATCTAAAAAGGCATGCTGCTTCGTAAATAGCGTTGATAAAATAATAAGTGTACCGAAGAAAGTAAGGATGTAATATTCAAAAGCATGTTGTTCTCTACGCTTAAAGGCAGCTAACATAATTACAAATGTAGTAAGAACGTGAATGCTAGGGAAACAGTTTACCGGTTGATCGATACTATAAATATAGCGAACTAGTTCAGAAAATACATCTGTTCCAACGACAGTCGGACGCGGTACAGTTGTTTGCCAAAAATAATAAATAGAAAAACAAGCAAGCTTTCCAAAAATAACACTACTTAAAGTGACATAATATTGCTTTCGGTCAGCGAAGCAGTAATAAATAAGTGCGCCGTATAAGTATGGAAACCAAAGTAAATAAGGAATAATAAATGCTTTTACAAATGGAATCCAATCATCTACTACAGTTGTAACGTCTACTGCGTGAACAGTCGATTTATTTAATACGTCGTAAAGGGGACTTACGAGTACGAGTAGAAGTATATAACTTAACGGAAGAAAAGATGAAAGTTTAAATTTCTTCATGTTGATCTCCTATGTTTAGTAATGTAAGTAAATTCAATTGATTATAATATAGAAACGTGAATTGGGCTATCGATTTTACTTACATTTTCTTGAATTAACCTTACGTTTTTGTCACTTGACTAAAAAGAAGGGGGAGGGTGCTAAATGAAGCGTTTATCGTATTTCTTATTTTTTATATTGATATGCCTAGTCGGTGCTGGGTGTGCAAAGGATAAAGAAGGAGAGAAATTAGAATATAACGGAAGAGCACTCGTAATTGGAGTTGTTGGAGAAAAGCCGAAAGATACGTTTAGGAATGTAAAGTTTGAGGAAATGAAGTTAGAGGCACTGGAAAAGAAATCTAAGGAAGTGGATGGTTTTCTAATAATGAAAGATCACTTTCAAGAAGCCTCAACAGAGCAGTATAAAAATGTATTTTCATCGCTAAAGAAACCAGTATTTTTTATCGGTTTACAAGATAAATTATATTCAATTTTTATTACAAAAGGGATAGAGTATAACAGTGCACGAAAAGATGTAAATGCGATGTATACGCAAGGTTTTGCGAATATCGGAAGTGGTGAAGGGCAACAATGGGCAATTGGTTTATCAAATGGTGGAAACACAGAAGAAAGTATTCATAATATGTATATCGTAGTATTTCAAACAATTGCAGATTATTTGAATAGATGATGAAGGAGCCTGCAAAAGAGGCTTCTTATTTTTTTAAATAAACGTTTGTTTAAGCTGTATGTTCGGTAGGAAGAAAC
>NZ_JAKUFQ010000202.1:0-3223 GCF_022663475.1 Bacillus cereus group sp. BfR-BA-01382 | reverse complement strand
TTAGAATCATATCGTTCAACGTTCCATTTGTATGAGGATACTGAAAAATGTATGTTAACTGATTTATTGGAAATTCATTTCATAGAATTGCCTAAGTTTGATAAAATAGAGAATAAAGATTATTCAAACCCACTTCACAGATGGTTATTGTTCTTGAAAGAGGATGTACCTACCGAGGAATTGGAGGTGTTACGAGGAATGGATGGATTAATTAATAAAGCAGATAACAAATTAAATTATCTAAGTGCAGATGATGAAGTAAAGAGAGAATATGAGTTGCGTGAAAAACATTTATCAGATGAAAAGACTCGTATTGAAGGTGCGAAGGCAGAATCGAAAGAAGAAGGGATTAAAGAAGGTAAGGAAGCTAAAGCGATTGAAATGGCAAAAAAAATGTTGAAAAAGAATAAGTCAGTAGAAGAAATAGCAGAATTCACAGAATTAGATATGAATGTCTTAGAAAAATTAAAACAGAATCTAAATTAATTACACTACCTACTCATTAATTGAGTAGGTTTTTTGTCTATATCAATATATGGTAAAATAATATAAAAAAAGAACGGTGTTGATAATTGATGGATATAAATAATACAAATAAAATACAAAAAGCCATAGAATTACTTAAAGAAACAACTGATGTAATGGATATCAGTGAACAAACTGGTCTCAAAACAGAAACTATTCCCCTATTAATGGATTCGGATGCAGAAATGATAGAAAGAGTTATAAATAGTTTCTTGAATGATGAGGGTTATGTATTAGAAGAACCTTTTATTAATGAATTGAAAAGGTCTATTGAATTAAGGGATAAATATTTATCTGACCAAAGAACACGGATGGAAGGTGCTTGGGAAGAAGGCATGAGAGTGGGTAAAGAACAAATGAAAATTAAAGTAGCAAAAAGCTTGTTGGCAGAAAATTGGTCATTAGAAGAAATATCAAATTAGAAAGGGATGTTTTGAAAGAGTTGAAGAATGAATTGAATTGTTGATGTCCTGAAAATAACGGATTCTTTTAAAGAAGAGATAGTATCTCTTCTTTTTTTATTTCGTCTTTCGACAAAAAATAATTTACTAAAAAGAATATATGTTATATACTATAGTCAATTAAAAAAGAATCGAAATAAAAGGGGTTGTACATCAAATGGTAGTAAATCTTAGCAAATTAAAAAAAGGTGACAAAATTAATGGTGTATTTTTATTAAAAAACATAAATGAATCTATTGCACAAAATAAGAATCCTTATTTTAAGTTTAACTTAGCAAATAAAACAGGTTCATTAGAAACGATTTGTTGGTCCATTACGGAAGAACTTCGTACTCTTTTTGAAAAAGATTTTCCAGTCGCTCATTTAACAGGTGTGGTTACAGAATATGGAGATAAATTACAAGTGAAACTATCAACGATTAAAGAAGCTACGGAATTTAATAAAGGTGATTTAGTTGAAACTGTTGCTATGGATGGAGATATCATTCGTGCTGAAATTGAATCAACAATTGAGAACATGAAAGATAAAGAGATTAAATTAATTACAAAGACAATCTTTGAACCATGTAAGGAGAAATTCTACGAACATGTTGCGGCCAAGAAATTTCACCATGAGGTAGTTGGTGGCTTGGGATATCATGTGTACACGATGTTATTATCAGCCAAACAATTAGCTAAAATATATGGAGCCAATGAAGACTTACTTTGTGCAAGTATTATTCTACATGATTTAGGGAAATTAATTGAAATTGAGAATCCCCTAAATCCCGCTTACTCAGTAGAAGGTAATTTACGAGGTCATATTGCTATTATGGATACAGCTATTCATAAAACAGTTGTAAAGCTTATTCAAGAAGAAAAGTTGGACAAGAACAGTGAAGTACCAATGCTGCTATCACATATGGTTCTTAGTCATCATGGGCAATTGGAGTGGGGTTCACCTGTTGTACCAAAAGTAAAAGAGGCACTTTTACTACATTTTATTGATTCTATTGATGCGAAGATGTATCAGGTAAATAAACACTTACCAAGTGCTGAATCAGGGGCAATGTTTAACATTCCAGAAATGAGAATCGACTTCTATAAGCCTAAATACTGCTAAATAAATAATTAAGAAGGGTTCCTTTTAGGGACTCTTTCTTTTAGGGGGTATACATATGAGTAAACGTATTTTACCAATGCAAGAGAAGATTTTAGCATTTGCAAAGAACCTTATAGATAATCCTGACAGTTACAAGCACCTATCTACAGTAGAGAGACAACAGTTATTTTCAATGAGTAAGTTATATGAATTAAGGAACCAAGCCGATGCAGAGGAAATAGATTCTATAGGTGATGCGATTTATGATATATCTGTGGATGAACAGATTTATTATCAGAACAAATTGTTATTTCAATTACTAAGAGAATTTTTAGGGGAAAAGAGTTTAAAAGATTCTTTACTAAAGAGCTCTGAATTACTAAGTCTTGTTAAAGAAAAAGAATCAGAGTTGAATAATAGAATTCAATTACAAATGGAACATGTGAATGCTATGAGGAAGTTAGTAGAAACTTCTAAGCAAAATGAAAAGCAAGAAATCCAAGAATAGGAGATTTTGAGATATGAATAATCAATTGGTACTTATGCAAAATGATACTTTTTATGGATTAGTCGGAGAAGAAACAGAAGTTTATCTCAATGGTCATCCTATTTGTGTAGGAGATACTGTCAAAGTCATTTTAGAGCATAGTGATGTAGAAATAGTAAATGTAGTCTTTCAAGAAAAACAAGCCTTCAAAGTGATGGGAATTCATTCTACACCTATTGAAAAATTAAACATTGTTGAAAATTTGTAAGAGCCATACCTCTCTACAAGCAGGTGCCCAATTAAAGTTTCGATTAAGTGAAATTACAACGATTGGATATTCATTACAGGTTACTGCTGTTAAAACTTCAAATGAATGAAGAAGGAAGTGAGTCTTAATGGGATTTGTTAAAACACAAATTTATTTTAGAGAAATGATGAATGCAATAGTTTTCCTGCAAGATGAAGAAAAACGAGCAATTCAGAAAGATTTTCGAGAACAAGGTTTATTTATATCACTCAAGGAAGCAGAAGCGATTTGGTATACATATGGGTTAAATCATAGTGATGCAATTTGGAAGTCGTATAAAGAAGAAAAACAAAACATGGATATTAAAGAACTTATGGATATTTATGTTGAAATGTCTGAAGTAGAAAAAGATAGACAGAAAA
>NZ_JAKUFQ010000201.1:0-3228 GCF_022663475.1 Bacillus cereus group sp. BfR-BA-01382 | reverse complement strand
GAAAATTTATAGCGGTATCATGTCCCTTTCTTGTTTCATAAATCCTCCTAAACCCCTTATATACCATACATTTATACAACATCTTCTCAAATTTCAGGGAATTATAAAACATGAAAATTCATAGCGGTATCATGTCCCTTTCTATCTGAAAAGATGAATCACCCCTAGCGGTATCACGTTCCTTTTATAAATACCAAATTTCATATAAATCCCTTTAACATCAATGTTTATTGACGATTTTCATGTAAATTATAATAAATAGAAATATGAAAATCTACAGCTCTATCATGTCCCTTATATTTTTGTGAAAATAAGCTTCTAACCCCATTAGAACAACGTTTATTAGCATTTTACAACTCATTTTCTTATTTATTCGGAACATGAAAATTCATAGTGATATCATGTCCATAAAAAAAATAGAACAAAACCCGAAACCCCTTGGTATGAAAGGGATTAACGTACATTTCATTTTTTCATGTTGGCTCTTAAAGGGGCCCATTTCATCAACTTTTGATTTGCTATAATTAAAATCGGTATATTTTATATTGTACGGATATGTATATTTTAATTTGTATAGGAGGTGAAAAAGATGAGCAAATCATTTGTTATTAGTAATCAACGTAGTCTAGATGGACAATCTACTAATGCGGTTATAGTTACATTAAAATCTTGGCAAGCACTTGTTGATGCATTGGAAGGAAAATACTATAGCTATAAAGATACATACCTTGAAGATATTATTAATCAAATGTCGTATGAAGAACGTATTGCGGATATCGATGGATTTGTTGCACAAGCAAAGCCATCTTTTTCACGTCATACTATTTCAAAGACAATGGAAAGAAAACATAAATTGTACGGTATTACAAATGCAGATCTTGAAGTATTCCTTTACCTACATAAAAAATGCTATACGAATGGTATTATTCCAAACGTAACAGTACATATGCTTTGGGAAGACTATAAGCAATACAAAGAAGAATTGGCATGTATACAGCATTCTCAATTCTATATTGCATTAAAAAAATTAAGCCTACATAACATTATTACGATTGAAAATGAATTAGATAGTCGATACACAATTAAAATAACTCATTTTATGAATGAAGAAACAGAAAAAGCAAATCCTTATGTTTACATTAGTCCTGTAGTCTTTACAAAGGCTTTCTTTGAACTTTCAGTAGCATCTAAGAAGCTATTCTTAGATATTGCTATGCAACAGCATAGAGAAACTACATTAAAACGTTCTTTAGACAAACAGGATGAAAGAGGTAATAAGACTCACTTTGGTGGGATGTACCGCTTTCTACATAAGAAGTATCCACATCAAATTCGTGCAGTTATGAAAGAACTAACGACTGTATTGCCTTGTACAGGAACTCCACTATTCAAAATCTGTAAACTACAAAAAGGGGTTCAAAACAAGAAAAAATACACGACTTTATTTTTATCTATTCATCCAGACTTCTTATGTGGAAAAGAATCAGGCGAACTACAGTATCGTGATCCTTTTACTCCAAAGGTTACGTATGCCCGTAAAGCCCGATTTATTGAATCTACACTACAAGAAATGCATATTGGGGAATTTACACGAGACATGAATAAATTTATTCATGTACTTAAAAATACCTGTCATCGACAAATCCGTAGTGTAATACATAGTTTGCGTGACATGATTGATCGCACTGAAAAATATCCAAGTAAGTTAGTATATACACTGAAAAAATTACTGAATCAAACATCACAGTATCACATTCTTGATACCGCAGCTAAAGAAGGGGTTTATCCTCTTATTACACAGCACGTACCAGCAAAACAAAAAGAACAAGCTATATTTGATTTCGGATTGCATTTCTCTATGTACTCTCGCCGAAGCATCAAGAAGCTGTTCCGTAAAACATTTGAGTTATTAAAGAACAAATTTGCCGTACCTGTTACAGAGGAATCTTACCATCGTAATTATCTAAGATATCAAGAAGAAACATTATTTAGAAAATACGCTTATGAACAAGGTGCAAATCTAAATGCTTATATGGCTTTAGAAATAGAAATGCGTGAACTTCTAAAAATAAAAGGACATAAAGAACGCTTTATTCCTAGTGATGTACGTGAATTGTTCATTGAAAAGATAGATAAATTACCAAAAGAAAAGCTAAGGGTAATTGAAGTACCTGGTAGCATAAATTTAATTACCTTTATACGTGCGTTGGAACAGCTGATACGTGCTGGGATTCAAGTTACATCAACTGAACAGGTATTAAAAGTAATGGAAGAAATGTAATCATTTTCAGCTCTCTATATTTGAAAAAAAATCAAAGTAGAGGGCTATTCGTGTTGGCTCTATCATTCAAAGTCTTTCTATTAGATACATTTATATACTTTTTTAAAAGATTCTATTGAAAATAGAATCTTTTTTTATGCACTTCTATACAATAAAAATTATTCATCATTCTTAATTTCCACAATAGTAACTTGAAAAGGCATCCAATACCTATATAAATAAAGATTTTACTCTACATAAAATCATAAGAAAAATTAAATTTTTAGTGGATATGTTTATAAAAAGTATCATTTGTGAATAAAAATATCATACTATTGTTGCTATATAAAGGTTCTATAAGTAAATCTACTAAAATTCATCAAGTTTTATGTGATTAAATATGAATAACTGAATTAAGTGGATTAAATTATGATCCTTGTGTATAGATTGTGTACAAATAACTACAAATTGGGGACAACTATCGAGAATATCTTCTTATTTACGGTTGAATAAATATACTTATCAGTGAATTATTTTTCTTCATTTTTTATGTAGGAATAGTGGTATTATTTTATGATTTTATGTAGAAAGGATGGTACAACAAAGTCTATTTTTACACTCCCATTACATACCATTTATGATTTTTTACAGTAGGGTATGTTAAAAACATTGTCATAGCAGGCCTTATTCTATATTTTATGAACCTATAAAAGTTTTATCTTTATATTTTTAATATATATAAGATATATATTTATATAAGATTTTAAGAAAAGGGGGAATATTTTAGAGAGGATGGGGACAAACAAAATATTTTTAAATAAAAAAATAATTTATATTATATATACTAATGTTTTCAAAATTTATTAATAAAAAGTTCTAACTACTATACACATAAAATACTACTAGATAAATTACATATACGTGTTAAATGTCTTCTTTAGTAGAGTTATCACAACAAAGAGATTTAC
>NZ_JAKUFQ010000200.1:0-3325 GCF_022663475.1 Bacillus cereus group sp. BfR-BA-01382 | reverse complement strand
AAAACAAAAAGCATATGAGGAACAATTGAATCTAATTTTAAAGAAACAGACTATTATTAATATGTTTGATTTTCTACGTTTCTATGAACTAGCTTTCATAAAAAAACATTTTGTACGAAATTTATTACAAGGTAGTTCCAATAATCAGTTTACTTCACCCAAAGATTATAACCTTTTAAGAAAAGAATTCAACTTTTTAAAATTACAGTATGATGAGGATGTTCTTTTTGGTTCAGATGGTAGCGCAAAAGAGTTATACAAAACTATTTTAGAGAAAACAGAAACAAATGCATTGTTAAAAAAATCAGAGGAATTATTTAAAAACATACGAGAAGATATCGTTACACAAAAAGAAATTAAAATCAAATCGAACGAAACAAATATCCTTTTTATTTCTTCGCTATTAACCATTGTATTAGGATACAACGGTTTAAGATTAATAGTTAATGATATACTAACAAAAATTCCTCCTATCAATCAGTATGTTATACTACATCCTTTACGTTCTACTGTGGGATTATGGTGTCTTCTAATCTTTATAATGTTATACTTAAATATAAAAAGATGGATTATAAATCGAAAGTAATTAAAGTTAAACCGTCAATTTGGTAATAAATAAAAAGAAGCTATTTTGAAATAGATTAATCAAAATAGCTTCTTTTTTTGTTTGAATAATTTGTTCTTTATTAAGTTTCGTCAGCATAAAAAAAACCAGGCTAAGCAAAAATTTATAATTATTTTAATATTAATTCAGTAAACCAGGATTCATAATCTTCATTTTTCATATTAAATATGTTACAGTCACTTTCTTCATTTAAGACACTAGCAAATATCTTTCTAACAGCAGCATCGATTTCAATTGCAATCTCTTGCATTTCTTCTTTAGTTTTTTTAATTGGTTGTCCATGAACAGTCTTAGAACGAATATCATACGCACTTTTTGCCAACTTAAAGTATTTGCTACGCTCTGTATAATTATTACCTAAGTAATACGCAAAACGTTCAGATACTTTATGAGATAATCCAGAATTATCTGAAGTGAGTAGACATTCAAGAATAGAACAATAATTCATTATTTTAATTGGCAAAGATGTAGAACTACGTGTTATTAATAAGAAGTATTTTGCTCTATCGATTCTTCCTTTATCTTTTGTAAGAGGGTTTTTGTCAGGCATTTGCAACCCTTCTTCTCCTTCATCCCAATTCTCTACTGGATCATAATTGTAATATGATATCGCTTTTTCAATTTCTTCTGTAGAAAAAGAAGTTTTATCGTATTCACAAGAAGCGGTTGAGGGAACTAAATTTAATGAACAACTAATTACAATAGCTCCAGTATAGGGGTTATTTTCATACAAATATAAATAACCTGTTCTAACGTGTACTGTATTATCTTTTGTTAACCATAAACAATTTGCAAAATGTTGGGCTTTTCTTAATAAAGAATCTAAAAAATTAAAGTAATAGGATGAAGGATTTAAATTGTCTTTTAGGCCCTCTATTTCGCCTTTATCATACATATATACACTGTTCTTGAATTCTCTATATTCAATCTCGCCTATTTCGCCTCTAAAAAAGCGGTTATCAAAATGTTTTTTGAAATTTTCGCTTCCATTCGAGATTCTGGTTCCGCCACTTATTATTTTCCCTTTAGCATATATTGTATCAAGAGACATATTGTGTAATTTAGTAATAAAAAGATAATTCACTAGAATCCCTCCCATATTATATTTGTCATAATTACTATTAAACTAGCACATGTTTCAAAAAACAAAATGAATATTCATGAATTTCCAACAGGTTTCCTCTAAAGTAAGACACAATTATTATTGAAGAAACAAAGCAAATTATTTCTAAGTCTAAGTTAAAAATAAAGGAAATACAAAAAATAACATCAATTTGTACAATAAAAAGAATACAGATTAGATAGCTGCTTTCTTTCTATTGTACATCAATGACTTATCATTATTTTCTGTCCAATTAGCAATTGCCATATTTCCGCTCCTCAATTATCAATATATATGTATATCTTACCATATATCACTCTAGTATTGAGGATGTTATATTTAGAAGGATCGAAGAAAGCATAAACCTGTATTTTATGCCTTCTATCGAAGACTTTTTCTCATTTTCATTCTTGAAATAACAAAAAAAGAAAATCACAAATTTATAAAGAACTGTTTTCCAATCTCTATAAGAATATATACGCTTCAAAAGGTACACCTTTTGGTTCACTTTTTTACTATGTGTTCAAAGATTAGGGGATATATCTATAAAAGTGTTCTTTTTCATATTAAAAGAGTGTTTAAATGTAACCTTTAATATACTTATCATAAAAAAGCATAAAAATATAATTTTGATATACAGAAAATAAAAATCTTGAAATGAATAGATATGTTCTGGTAGAATGATAGAATAAAATTATAACATTTTCGTTATCAAAAAATTTAAGGAGAACATAGTATGTACAATGTAACGCTGTACGAGGATGTCCGTGGTTACTGTCCAGTCCAAGATGATCTCATTAATGTTCTCGATAAGACAAAGGGGAAATTTGCTAAAACGGCTCTAGAAAAAATCTTTTATCAAATTGAAAGGATCGAAATAAGCGGAACGAGAGCTGGAGAAAACATTACAAAACATTTAACCAAAAACATATGGGAAATTCGCCCAGTTAAGTATCGAATTACATATGCAATTCAAGGTGATGACCTAATTGTTTTACATTATTTCATCAAGACAACGCAAAAAACACCCAAAAGAGAAATTATTAAAGCTAAGAAGTTATATAAGGACTGGAAAAAGAGACACGGACAATAAAGAATAGGGGGAGTTCTCCCCCTCCTTGTGAAAAATACATTGTACTAAGTGATTAAAATAAACATTAAACGATAATGAAAACAAGTGTATGAGTGCGGCATAAACTTTATTAAATTTTAAGAGAAAGGAAGTGTATTTTATGAGAAGGTGGGCGGATGTAAAAAAGGAAATCCAGTCCATCAGTGAAACTAAGAAATTTGAGTTGGAAACTGCAGCTTATTTAGTTGATGAAGTAAAAAAAATACGTGAAGATTTAGGGTGGACACAGCGAGAGCTTGCCGAAAAAACAGGACTTAAGCAACCAGCAATTGCACGGATTGAAAGTGGTCATACAATTCCAAGGTTAGATACAATTGCTAAAATGGCAAAAGCTATGGGATACAAAATCACATTATCTCCAGAGGAAAATTCAAATTTTTAGAAGTAACGAAGGACTAGAATTACTTTTTAAAAACAGAGAGTAGAAAAGATAAATAATTAACTTTAGAATATATTTAATTAATCT
>NZ_JAKUFQ010000199.1:0-3416 GCF_022663475.1 Bacillus cereus group sp. BfR-BA-01382 | reverse complement strand
TTTAATTCTTCTTGCTTTTTCTCTTCTTCAGTTTTTTGCTGTTGATCTTGTTTTGGTTGCTCCGTTGTATCCGGTACGCTAGTATTTGGCGATGAATCACGTTTTTCACCTTTTATACGTAGCTCACTACCTTCTTGAATGACGCTACTTGGCATTTTAAAGCGTGATTTATCTGTAGCCATTTCGCTCATCATTTCTTTAAAGATCAACTGTGCAATTTTCGTATTTTTACTACTAATATACTCGTCTTTGCCATCTTTCATATACCCAGTCCATACTGCCATCGTATATTGCGGTGTATATCCAGCAAACCAACTATCACGAGTTGCACTTTCTGGAATTTTATATTGAGCTAATTGTTTTGATGAGTAGTTTGTCGTACCCGTTTTTCCAGCTACATCTAAAGATGCTACATTTGCAGATGTACCAGTACCTGATCTAACTACAGAACGAAGCATATCTGTAATCATATATGCTGTAGAATCTGTCATAACTTGTTTTGGTTTTTGTCCAAAACTTTGTGACTTACCATCTGGATAAACGACTTTCTTAACAAAATGCGGTTTCGTATATTTACCATCATTACCAAATGCCGCATAAGCGCCCGCTATTTCAGTTGGTGATACTTCATTTGTACCAATCGCTGTTGATTCAGTCGGTGCTGCATTAAATGTAATGCCTAATTTCTCAGAGAAGTCTTTTGATTTATTAATTCCGACTTCTTTCGCAGTCTTAATTGCTGGGATATTTCGTGACTTTTCTAATGCTACACGCATTGTAATTGGACCCATGTGACTTCTATCTGAATTTCGTACTTCTTGTCCCGTTGAATACTTAAATGGAGAGTCATCAATTTGATGGTACGTAGCCCATTTTAAATATTCAATTGCAGGAGCGTAGTCGAAAATCGGCTTCATCGTTGAACCAGCTGCACGATCTAATTCAATTGCCATATTGTGTCCTTTAAATACAGCTTTATTTTCTCCACGGCCACTACCTATAGCACGAACTTCTCCTGTTTTCGTATCCATAAATGTAAATGCACCTTGGAATTTATCGTTCGGATAATCAATGATATTATTATTTAAAATATTATCAGCAAGTTTCTGTGCTTTCGGATCTAACGTTGTATAAATTTCTAAACCGTCAGAACCTATATTAGCATCTGGCAATTCTTTTTCTACTTCTTTCACAACTGCATCCATAAATGCAGGATATGGCATTGTTTGTAGTTGAGTTGCAGGCTTGAGTCCCTTTTCTACGTCAACTTTTGATGCTTCTTCCATTTCCTGTTTTGTTATATATCCATGTCGATTCATTAAGTTTAGAACAACATTTCTTCTTTCTGTTGCTTTTTGAACATTTTCTTTTTTCGTTGGATCATAGTTATTCGGTGCTTTCGGTAAACCTGCAAGCATCGCAACTTCTGGTAATGTTAAGTCCTTCAATTCTTTACCATAGTAGTTTTGTGCTGCTGTTGCGATCCCATATGAACGGTTTCCTAAGTTAATTTTATTTAAGTACATCTCTAATATCTCATGTTTTGAATACTGTTGTTCTAGCTTATAAGCTAAATATATTTCTTGTGCCTTACGCTTTGGTGTTTTGTCCATTGATAAGAAGTAGTTTTTAATAACTTGCTGTGTTATCGTACTTCCACCTTGAGAACCATAATCTCCTTTAAGACTTACTAGAACAGCACGGGCAGTACCTTTAAAATCTACTCCGCTATGCTCATAAAAACGTGAATCTTCTGTCGCTAAAAATGCATTTTCTACTAATTTAGGTATTTGCTCATACGTAACATTCGTCCTTTTTTCTTTTCCATATTCATATACCAAATCCCCGTTTTTATCATAAATTTTTGAGGATAACGGATTAACAAGTTTTGCTTTCTCAAGTTTTGGTGCATCCTTAATCATTACAAAAAAGGTAGCAACCCCCGCCACTAAACCAACAATACCAAGTAATAAACAAGTAATTAAAAACTTGCGAAAGAATGATGTTTTACCTTTTGGTTTTTGTGTTTTAGACGCTGGCTGTTTTTTCTTTTTAACTTGTCGTCGTTCCTCTCGAGAACGATAATTTTCTGACATGTTACTTTCTCCTGCCTTTCAATTCTCCCGTTGATTTACTTAAAAATATTGAGGTCACTTTCTAAAATGAATTTGATTAAGAAAGTATATTGACCTGGAGCATTCAATATTTTCCCAATTCACAGATTATAATTTTTAGAATACTTCTTATACAAACTATTTTCACTTCTATTTTTCCTAATAACGCTGCCCCTTTAAGCATAGAATGTAAAAAGTGAATTTTTAATACCTCGTATAAATAATATACCTTTTTTTCAAATGGTCAATATTTTCTTATTTATAAATCAAAGGTGAAATAAAAATAGCACAACGATATGTACTTCGTGTGAACTTCCTTATAATTACGTATAACAAACATTTAATATATTGCATATAAGTATAATACCTCTTAAATTATAAGGATTTCAACTTCATAACCTCAACATCTACAAGAAATTATTAAAAATGAAAAGTGAGGAGTTGCGTAATGATGAAGCTATCTCCCGTGATTTCAAAAAATATAGTTGCTGTTGGCTACAATCCTTTTTCTATGATTTTGCGAATCCAATTAAAGAATGGTATGTACGATTTCTTTAATGTACCAGAAAGTATCTATACTGGCCTATTACATGCACAATCTAAAAGTTATTATCATAAAACTTACATTAAAAATTCTTTCCGCCACACAAAAATTTAAACTTAACACCCACTAAAAAAAGGAGGTTAATCCTCCTTTTTTTAAAAAATATTTTACAGATAAATTACCTTCGATTCCTCTTATTAATTTCATCATATGCTTGAATTTGTTTTTTCAAACGCCGATCAGCTTTTTTATCATGCACTACAAGAATTGCATGTATAACTCCTGGAACCCAAAATATTAGTGTTAATATGAAATTTATTATTGCCTGAATTGGTTTTCCACAAAATAATACAGCAACAGGCGGAAGAAAAATTGCTAATAAATACATCATCCCTTGAAAACTCCTTATTTTGTATTTTATATATCACTTTTCAAAATATACGCAAAGAAACCTACTACTATTTTAATCTTAACTTGCCTCTAAAATCAATGTCTCTCCTTCTACTTATATAAGTATTTCAGACTTTTCATTGTTTGCTAGCCTATTTTCTTCCTCTATTGCAGTTACTCCAATTGCAGAAATTAACGTTCCAAGCGCTTGTATCCAAATACCAATGAGTGCAATTATTCTCTCATCCTTCTTATCAAAAATACTATCTTCATTTTCTCTCTCATCTTTCAATAAATTTGAAACGCCTTGATACGCTTGTAATCCAGCTCCTAAACTTTGCATGGAGTTACCTAGTATAATAATTTTC
>NZ_JAKUFQ010000198.1:0-3496 GCF_022663475.1 Bacillus cereus group sp. BfR-BA-01382 | reverse complement strand
TTCAACAAGTAAGGATTTTATGTACTATATACGATATTTTTTAAAAATATTGTAGAAAATGAAAAATAATTAGTTGGCGGAGTTAAAGTGATTTTTGGAAAAATACACGTTTATATTAGGGGATTAATCTAAGCATTAAATATATTCGTACGTATAATTATAATATGTGAGCTGTGAACGTAATCAACTTGAATTTCCAATTTGATTATTAGTAGCTATTTTTATTCTAAGGAAAATTCAGGTGCCTAGATATTTATTGGTATTAAAAAATAATTCTTAGTTTAAAAATAATCTCTCAAAATATTAAATAAGGAGGAAACAAATGAATAGTAATAATTGTTTTGGTCACAATAATTGTAATCCAATCGTTTTTACATCAGACTGTTGTGATAATCCGCAAACAGTACCAATTACTAGTCAGCAATTGGGACAACTAATAACATTATTAAACTCATTAATAACAGCTATCGCTGCATTCTTTGCAGATCCAAGTGATGCAAATAGATTAACATTACTCAATTTATTTACTCAACTACTAGATTTACTCAATTCGTTAGCACCGTCTCCAGAAGGTAATTATTTAAAACAATTAATTCAAAGTATAATAACTTTACTACAATCTCCAAACCCAGACCTAGGTCAATTAGCATCGTTGTTACAACAATTTTATAGTGCGCTTGCACCATTCTTCTTCTCATTAATTCTTGACCCTGCAAGTTTACAACTCCTATTAAACTTATTAACTCAATTAATTGGTGCTACTCCAGGAGCAGGAGCGACAGGTCCAACAGGCGCAACGGGAGCGACAGGCCCGACAGGTCCAGCAGGGACTGGTGGTGGAGCAGGTTCGACGGGTCCAACAGGAGACACAGGTCCAGCAGGTCCGACGGGTCCAACAGGAGACACAGGTCCAGCAGGCCCGACGGGTCCAACAGGAGACACAGGTCTAGCAGGCCCGACGGGTCCAACAGGAGACACAGGTCTAGCAGGCCCGACAGGTCCAACAGGAGACACAGGTCTAGCAGGCCAGACAGGTCCAACAGGAGACACAGGTCTAGCAGGCCCGACAGGTCCGACAGGAGACACAGGTTTAGCAGGCCCGACAGGTCCGACAGGAGACACAGGTTTAGCAGGCCCGACAGGTCCAACAGGAGCAACAGGAGGTGCGGGAGCAGGGTCCATCATTCCTTACGCATCTGGAATTCCAGCAGTACTAGTAACGGTTCTTGGAGGGCTAGCTGATACAGGGACAGTTCTAGGGTTTGGAAACTCGTTTGTTGGTGTTCAAGTAGGTGGTGGCTCAATCAACTTAAGTCCATTAATTACTGATTTTGCATTTGTGGCACCTCGAGCGGGTACAATTACTTCATTAGCTGGCTTCTTCAGTGCAACAGCAGCAATATCTTTACTAGGTAACGTGCAAATTGAATTGCAATTGTACAGCGCACCAGCGACAAGCAATACCTTTACTCCAGTAGGTACACCGTTGTTATTAGCTCCAGCATTGAATATTATTAATATTGGTACTACTTCGACGGGTATAAGTGCACAAGCGATTCCGGTAGCTGCACAAGACAAAATATTATTAGTTGTTTCTACAAATACACTTGGTTTAAGTTTAGCCTCTGTTATTGCAGGATTTGTGAGTGCAGGTATTACATTCGAATAGTATTTAATATATGTCTTGGTTAAAAAATAGTTGTAAAAAGAGGTTGTCAAAAAGTATTTATAGAATTACTTTTAAAGACAATCTCTTTTTATATGAATTCTATATTTAGCTGTATTAATTTTTGTTAATTTGTATACTTAGTAAATCAATTGAACAGCTTGAAAAGTAAGATTAAATGTATAATAATTATGTTGAAGAAAGTTTTATATTATGAATTTACTTAGTCAAAGAAAATAAGGAATAAATATAAAAAAGAATAAAGTTCGGCTAGAAAACTAGAGGACACCAATTCATTAAAGCAGCAATTAAAGCTGTTTTAGGAATAGGTGTCCTTTTTATTTTGAAAAGGGAGATGGGGAAATGAAGGTGTTAAAGGATCAGCTACGTGAATGGAAAAAGCAATCAAAACAAGTAAAGAAGAAAAATAAGAAAAAACGGAAAGAAAAATTAAGTACTCGTGACATTGAAGATTTAATGGGGATGCATAGACCTTGTTACGAGCGTAGACGTGGAGCATTAAGACAAAAATAATAACAATGGAGGAATTTAATATGAATAAACAATTATCATTTAAAATGCCCGTTTTAGATGAAGAAGAGACAAAGAATGAAGTTGAAAAAGTATTTGAGGAGTATCGTATGTATTTATCTCAAATGCCAAGTGACATTTTACCTAAAGTAACCGCATCGTATTCAATTGTTCCTCCATCTGTAACGAATGAATTCAACAGTTCTACAGAAAACATAGCGATTGAAAGGCTGCAATATGAAATGGCTAGAGATAAATTTATGAATTGGGTTCATAGGGCTGTTAACAGATTGCCAAAAAGAGAAAGACAGATCATTCATATGTATTATATGGAAGAGGAGAAGGGGTACGATCCAGACATTATGGATGAAGTGAGATTGGGTAGAACCACGTATTATAAGGTGAAAGGAAAAGCTTTATTACGTTTAGCTTTCGGTTTGCGAAAAGAAGTATTTAAACAAAAGGCGCAAAATGAAGAGGGAGAAGTAGTATGAACATTGTACAGCCGATTCGTGATAAAGAAATAATACAAGAAATAAAGGAATTCTATAAGAAGCAGAATGAGAGGAACTACATTCTGTTTCTTCTTGGTATTAATACAGGATTCAGAATATCGGACATCTTGCGTTTACGTGTTCGTGATGTGGAAGGTTGGAATATTGTAATACGCGAAAAGAAAACAAGAAAGATTAAAGATGTGAAGATGCCTTCAGAGCTGAAGAGAGCCATCAGAAATTATACTGAAGGAAAGCCAAAGAATGAATACCTGATTAAGAGTAGGAACGGAAAAAACAAACCGATTACTCGTGCAATGGCATATGTCATATTGAATCAAGCTGCAGAAGAGTTTGGATTGGAACGTATCGGTACTCATTCACTTAGAAAGACATATGGGTATCACCATTACAAACAATTTAAAGATGTAGTTGCTTTGCAAAAGATGTTAAATCATACAGATCAGAAAGAAACATTGAGATACATTGGAATGGAACAAGATACATTAAATGATTATCAAAGGAAGTTTAGAATCTAGCTCCTTTATTTTTTAACATTTATTGAATTAGCTTTAAACAGAAAGTGTCAAATTCATTTTTATAAAATGCGAAAGAGATTGGTATATCTAAGGTTAAACGGAATAGGTGAATTTAACACAATCTAGTTTATAGCTAATTCATTTTTAGAGATTATGAATCATTAATAGCAAAAACTATCAAAAAAGGTGAGGAAAAAGTATATTTTTTTTTGATAAAATGAGAGATATAAAGGAGATGGTAATTGTGGAGAAAATGTATCATATAA
>NZ_JAKUFQ010000197.1:0-3555 GCF_022663475.1 Bacillus cereus group sp. BfR-BA-01382 | reverse complement strand
AACTTCATATCAACTTCATATTAGAAATTAATTATAATAGGTTATTGTGATGCTTTTTATTTTTCATAAAATTAAAAGTTTGAATTTAGGAGGTATTGCTCAAACCTAAATTCAAACTTTAGTGAAATAATTAATGGATATTACGTCTAGTTTTCGCTAATGACGGCATTTAAAAGTTCGGCAGGATTACCCGTTCCTGCACCACCAATTGTAATTGATCCACCAGGAGGAATTTCGCCATTCCATCCTGCGTTCGTAATTACATAATGATTATTTGTTTTACTACTAATTTTAGAATCCCAAACTTGTGTTAAATTGCCGCTATAATCAAATTCTAATTTCCAATTTTTAATAGGAATCGTTCCGTTATTTTTAATTATAATCGAGAAGTTATAACCGCTTCCCCAATTCGAAGTGACTGAAAATGTAGCAGTGCCATTTCCATCAGGAGGTGTTGTATTAGCTTCATCCGTTTTGACAGTAAGAGCGGTAGGGTGTGATTTATTTCCAGAAGCATCTTTGGCAATTACTGAAAATGTGTATTCCGTATTAGGTTTTAAGTTTTTAATTGTAATGCTATTTGTTGTTGCACTCCATTTTTCTTCTCCGGCAGTAATTTCGTATTCAGTAACGCCTACGTTATCAGTGGATGCAGTCCAGCTTAATTGAACTGAGCTTGAAGTTTTATTCGTAACTATAATGTTTTTAACATTCGTTGGTGGCTCAGTATCTTTTTGGTTAATAGGTCCACCAAGTAATTCTTTTACTAGCGTATCAAGTAATTTTGGACCACTACAACTATATTTTGGACTTGTACGGCAATCTCCGCTTAGTTCCCAAAACATTGCTCCACTTAAACCTTTCGTCTTTATATAGTCTGTTTTATATTTCATAGATTCATTGTCATCGTAGCTAATAAATGTGCCTGTAGTTGCATTATATAAATAAGGTACTTTAGCTGTGTCATTCCAGTAGCGTACAAAACCATTTTTATTAACGTAATTGGCTGTTAAATCACCGTAATCATACACACCTGTGTCACCGGTAGAATAATCATCCCAAGTACCTTTAGAAGCAAGTTTCCCATCACTACCTGGTTTGCAAGGTTGATATTGTCCGTTATTTTCTTTTCCACAACTTTTCCAGCCACGTCCGTAAAAAGGTACGCCTAATACTAGTTTATCCACTGGAACACCTTCATTGGTATAAACGTCTATAGCACCATCTACGTAAAAATTCGTATTTGCTGCTGGGTCATTTGGATCCTTATATAGAGCTGCATTATGATTAGAAGTAGCTTCCCATCCACCGTGGAAATCATATGTCATAATATTAATCCAATCGAGTATTTGAGAAATTTTCTTTAGCTCTGTATGATCAGCGTAGCGTTGACTTGCACCTGACGCGATTGTTAGTAAATATTGTTTGCCATCTTCAGCACCTGCTTTATTCAAAGCATTTCGGATGTCTTGAAGAAGAAGAGTGAAATTTTGTTTATCTTCAGGACGATAACTACCACCAGGAATTGTTTCAACGCCCGGATATTCCCAGTCTAAATCTACGCCATCAAATCCATATGCGCGAAGAAAAGCTACTGTAGATTCGGCAAATACTTTTCTTGTCTTTTCATCAGCGGCCATATCAGAAAAGCGGTTAGACCAAGTCCAGCCACCAACGGAAATTATTGTTTTTAAATGAGGATATTTAGCTTTTAATCGTTTTAGTTCTCCGAAATTTCCGCAACGGGCATATTTATCGCAATCTTCCCAAGTTGTACCTGAGCCAGGATACGATTTGGTAACATCAGCCCATGGTTCACCGAGTACGAGAGTACCATTAGGAACCTCTTTATTTTGCAATGGTACACCAGATTCTTTACAGTTCCACGTTTGTTTATTTGGATTATCCGGATGGGTAGAAGGATTTCCATGTTTTCCATTCCAACAAATATCCGCGAAAGCATAGTTAAGGTGAGTAAGTTTTGATGCATCAATGTCAGCAACTTGATAATTACGTCCGTAAACGCCCCACGAAGGAAAGTACCCAACAATTTTTTGACTTTGCTTTGGTGAATCTGCTAATGCGAGATTTGGAGTAATAAAATTTGTGAGAAAAAGAGGTAAGAAAAGTAGTAGAGATAGTAATAGCAGTGTGAATTTTTGAGACCTCATAGCCATTTCTCCTTTCAAAATAAAAGATATATTTAAAGGCATACGCCAATAAATCAAAATGAATCTAGACGTATGAAACGTCTAGATAAAATGATCAGACATCACGAAGTCTATACAAGGGAGCTGGGGGTGATTAAATCGTAACAAATGTAAGATTTAGTGTAAACGCTTTATTAAGTTGAAAAAGACTTTCTCAATACAAAAAGGCTTGAATACAAACTATATATGAAAACGAAAGGTCGGTATGGGAGGAAATAGCTCATTATAAATAAATTTGAGAAAAAATTGTATGGAGCCAATTATTAAAGACGTAGAAAGATAAGGAAATATCATGTAAAATAATAGTAAAAATATGTAAAGGAGGGAATAGTGTGGATGTGTTTTTGAACATTGCTGAAGAAAAAATTCGCCAAGCAATACGGAATGGTGATCTTGATTATCTTCCGGGAAAAGGAAAACCACTACAATTAGAAGATTTTTCAATGGTACCTCCAGAACTTAGAATGAGTTATAAAATTTTAAAAAATGCGGGAATGATTCCACCAGAGATGGAACTACAAAAAGATATATTAAAAATAGAGGATCTAATTGCCTGCTGTTATGATGAAGAAGAGAGAAAGAAATTACGAGAAGAGTTAACAATAAAAACGTTACGTTTTCAGCAGGTAATGGAAAAGAGAAAGATTAAAGATAGTTCAGCTTTTCGTATGTATCAAGACAAAGTATTTCGTAAATTACGCTAAGAGGGATAAGATGACTACATTTAAAACGATAGAAGAAATAGCGACCTATATCGAAGAACAACAATTGGTACTTCTGTTTATTAAAACGGAAAATTGTGGTGTTTGTGATGTTATGCTAAGAAAAGTAAATTGCGTATTAGAGAATTATGATTACGTAGAGAAAATAGAGATATTACTACAAGACATGCAAGAGATTGCGGGGCGATATGCCGTATTTACAGGACCGACAATTTTATTATTTTATAATGGAAAAGAGATCCTTCGAGAATCGCGCTTCATTTCACTTGAAAATCTAGAGAGAACCATTCAATTATTCGAGGAATAAGGGAGGCTTTTATATGGAATTTATTATCGTCATACTATTATTTGTTGTAGTTGGAATAATCGTAACAGCAGTTCGATCGAACAAAAAGAAGGTAAATCTTACAAAACAAAATAACATTCATAATTCATCTAACAGCTCATCACCATTATTTTTCTTTGCTGGATCTGATAATGATAGCTCGCATGATGGCGGTTCACATGATTGTGGAGGGTCTTTTGGGGGAGATAGCGGGGGAAGCTGCGGTGGTGGTGATTGATGAAAATGCGCCTTATATAGGCGTATTTCTTTTTAAACAAACGTTTGATTAGTTGGCTTA
>NZ_JAKUFQ010000196.1:0-3838 GCF_022663475.1 Bacillus cereus group sp. BfR-BA-01382 | reverse complement strand
TTTTATTCATAAACCTTATAAAACCCTTGTTGTTAAAGTTTTTATGGGTTATAATATATTTATTAAATATAAATTAGAAATAAATTTCATAGAGGTGATGTATAATGGCAAGTTTAAAAGGCAAAACTCTTCATATAGACATAGAAGGTGATATTGGGAACGATTCATTTAAAGGTTACATCAATGGTGAATACATAAAAATGAAAAATGTATATCAAAGTGTTTACTCAATGCCTAATGTTACAGAGACAAACATCCAAAAAAACGTAGTTAATTTAGTAGATAATATGTTCGTGAATATTGCTAGTAAATCAATTCGAAGATCCGGAATGTATTTCATTGGTAATCGAGCGATGTTAACAGGGAAAAATCCTAAAAACATGAACATTAAAGTAGGTCAAAAATACAATGATGATTTACCTCTAATTAATATGCTAGGATTAATTGCAAACAAATCAGTTCAACTTGAATGGGAACGCACAGAAGAACTACCACAATCAATCAATGTGACTGTCGACCTTATTTCAGCTATCCCAGCAAGCCAATGGACACCCGTAAACGCTAAACATTTAGAACAGCGTTTTACTAATTCAAATCATGTTGTAGTGGTTTATGTAGGAGAAGAGCAGGTAACGGTTAGCTTAACATTTAATAGTGCAAACATTACACAAGAGGGTGTTCCTCCGTTATTTGCAATTCTTGAAGGGGAAGAGGAGATGTTTACTGATTTCACTAAACTATATGCAAAAAAACTTGAAATCAAAAAAATTGACGGCTCTTTCTTTAAAAACAAAAAGATTCTACATTCTGATATTGGGGATGGAACAACTGAGTATATCTATACAGTTGGCGTGAACCCAGTAATTGATGCTTGTAGCGGTGAAAGACGTGGTGTCGGTCATGCTACAGAAGAAGCTGTAAAATTATTAAATCAAGAACGTGGCACAAACATTAAACGCCAACAATTCTCTCAAATTCTTCAAGATATAGATCATAAATACCATGAAGAGGCAACAACCCACTTTAATATTACAAAAGTGGAACAAGCTGAACTAATCCTAGAAGATACAGATGAAAAATATGTAAACAATACAGCCAGTGAAGCTGAAGTTTTATGTGTGTATGGTGGGGGAAGTATTACTTTTAAAGATGAATTATATAATCAATTATTAGAGTATTGTGAGCGAGTTGGAATGTACTTATTGTGGATTCCAGAGAAATACGCTGTAGATATGAATGCTAAGGGGATGCAAATTATCAAGAAAATTCTTTCTCGAAAAAAGGTGAAATAGTATGTCCGACAAAAAAAGAGAATCCTTCTTCTGGAACCTCAAGAAGATTGAGAATGAAGAATTCTTTAAATGGTTCGAGTCACAAAGCAATATAGCCGATTCTTTGTATAAACTTGTTTGCTATTTTATTGATAAACACGGATTACAAGACGTGGCTGATTATAAGATACAGCAACAAATGCAAAAAGAAATTTTACTTCAAGATAAAGACTTTTTAAATGATGTTAAGCGTATACTTTTAAATAATTCAAACCTTACTATTCAAAAAGAAAGCCAAGCAAATGAAGAAGAGGTAGCCGATTCAAATAGAATAATCTCATCTAATGAAAAAAATTCTACTTCTAAAGATACACATATAGAAAATGAATCAACAGCTGAAAAAGCGGTACTAATAGATGAATATGAAGATCTGGATACGGCCAATTTATTTGGTAACTAGCGTTATAAATCCATGATAAAAAAGAGTCCCTATTTTAGGGACTCTTTTTATCATGGATTTAAGCTTTTTCTACATCTTATCAATAATAATTTGTCTTTTATACCACTGATTTAATTTATCTTTAGCCGTGCCTGAAAGGCGTTTTGTTTTCTTATTATAAAACCTAGAAAGGGTAGGTTGTGATATACCTATTTCTTTTGAAAGTTCTCGCATTGTAATATTTTTATTCATATGGAAGAATGATATTTTTTCTCTAATTGCATTTTCATAATCATCAACATCTAAAGTGTTATTTTCTATTTTCACTGGAGACTCTTCTTGTATGATCTCTACTGTTTTTTTCTTCGCTATTTTTTCTATTGAATTCATTAATTCTTTCGGTGGTAAAATTATTATACCTAACTGAGCATAATAGTTCTTAAACCAATTCTTCTTTGTTAACATTTCCTCTTTTAAATCTTCACTGTACTCCCAATGTGATATTACCTTTTCCTTCTCTAAATCAATAAGAACATTTTCTAACTGTTCACGGATACGATTTGGCTTTTGATTTTGATTTATACCCATGACAGCCAGTAATCCCTTATCTCCTCCTATAGAGTAAGGCCTTTTTAAACTAGAGAACATTTGACGAATTCTCCATTGCCAAGTTAAATAACGAATCAATCTCTTATGATATTTATGTCTATAACTATTATATTCTAACGCTTTTTTTGATAATAGTGCCGTTGTACTACTAGAACCATATAAATAACTTGATAAGAAGCTCCCTGGCTTAATCCTGCAAGATTCTATCCCCATATATTCGTTAGTGTTAGTATCTCTCCAGAGTACCACAGAATCTAATACAAAAAGCCTCTTAATAACTTCTCGCTTTACTTCATAATGTTTACCTGCTTCAGCTCGATCATTTAATACAACTACCTCATTATCATCATTTAAATAGATAAAAATACTTGCTAAGGCAGCAATACGTTTAGCAACCTTTATTTTATCTTCTGCTCGATAATATTCTGTGTTATTTGCCTTTGCCTTAGGTATGCTACACATTTCTAATACCTGATTATATGAAAAGTCTATGAATTCATCAGGGGACTTTGCCTCATTTAACCATTGGATAGTAATTGCATCTAGACAGTCAGCAGTTAAATCATCCATATTACTCATTACACCATCAACCAATGTATTCCAACGAGCAGCTTCTTCAATATTTATTAATCTTAAATCTTCATCCTTATGTGAAGAAAGTTGTGCAACTCCACTACTATCTTTCGTTTCAATTGGATAAGATTTCAACTTTGTATTTTCATCTTCTTCAAATTGATTCTTTGCTATGCCATCTCTTAATTTATAATAAACCGCAGAATTATTCACTTCATAGTAATTATCGTGCTCTAAACTTGTATTAGATTCCTTTGGTTCCTGCACGGTTTCATTGTTAGCTCTTGAAAACTCCTGCTCCACAAATAATCCTATCGCCACATCAATTTCAATTTGGTAAGCTCCTATGTTGGTGAATATTTCCAAAGAGGAGATTCCCTTTTTTTGTTGCTGTTCAAGCCACTGTACAAGCATTGAAAATGATGGGGAAAAATAGTCCGAAGTTACGATCCTACTAGTATCTTCTTTAACTTCTAAGTAATAAGCATTCCATTTATACCACAATTGTTCATTATGTTTATAGATAGGTGCTGATATTACTAATGCATCTTTAAACAATTGTAGAACATTATCCATATACATCCTTCTCCTTATTTAATTTACAATTGAGAATGATTTAAACTTAAATCTATATAGCCTTATGATGTTCCTATTCATGAAAATAAAAAAGAATACAGTAAGTTCTATCCAACCATCCTTTAGTGATAATCTAGCACGTATGCTTATAACCACTTCTTTTACTGATTATACAAGACTGTATCCATTTGGAAAAGGTAAGACGTTATAAGAAACCTAATATTTTTCAAGGAATTAGCTGAAACATGAAATTCTTTTGCGATATCATGTCCCTTTTGATTAAACATGAAAAAGCTAGGTTATTCATGTTTTAAAATTTCCCTTGTATATATGGGAATACTCATTAAAGTTTGCATAAAAAGTGAAAATT
>NZ_JAKUFQ010000195.1:0-3867 GCF_022663475.1 Bacillus cereus group sp. BfR-BA-01382 | reverse complement strand
ATTTTAAATTACGTTCAAGCAAACGAAAGTGATTTAACGGTTTTAAATGTTGGTAGTTGTTATTTTACAGCAGAAAACAAAGAAGGTTATAGAGCTGATTTTGAAATAGGGAAATTTGAAATGGCTTTTATAACTTATGAAACTGGTAATGCCTACTCTCTCAGAGACCGATTTATCACTACTGGGAAAAACGCTACAATTCATAAAATTGTGGAATCGTTGTATAAAGCATTAGAAGAAAGTAAACGTAGAACTGATGAAAATAAGAGAATCAGAGCATATAGAAAAGCTCAGAAATGCAAATGTGAATATTTATAAAAATGATATTTTTATAGTAAAAATAAAATGAACAGGTGGAATAGAAATGAAAAAGATATTAAAAGATTTAGCGAATACTTTAGCAGAGGCTAATGAGGAATTAACACAACTCGAAAAGTTAGATGGTAATTTTCATATGGATAAAAATCGTAGAATTTATAAAAAGATAGGTGAAATCAGAGGTCTTGAAAAAGCCATTGAGATAGTTAAAAGTGAGCAACTGTAAATAGTTGCTTTATCTTTTTTTAAATTAATTATATCCAAAATATATATTAGATTAATAAAGAGAGTATTTGGGAGGAAAAGAAATGTTAACATATGAAATTACTAATATTAATGTATATAAAAAAGGCGACCTAAAAGGTTATATGGATGGTTTCATCACTTTTAAAGATGGAAATCATGAGAGTACACATGAATTCCTATATAGATTTGATGATATCGAAAACGGAAAAAATTTTACTTTAGTTACCATTGATTATGGTTATACTGTTCCTGGAATAGACAATATTTATGAGAACATAGAAAATAATTTAAAAGGAATTGTAGTCACAGAACAATTGAAATCCACATACCCATTACATTTAATTGAATCTGTTAGACAAAGTTTAGGATTAAACAAAGATGATATATCAATGGACTCTACCATTTTAGAGATGGATAAGTCTGAAGTGTTTGCCTGTGTCGTTCAATGGAACGGTTTATTAGGTGGATATGATGTAACAATTAAGGATTGGATAAAAGATATTTACGATGTTAATTTGGACGATATTGATAAGAAATAAATAACTTTAAACAACGGAGGGTTTAAAATGGAAATCAAAGTAAAATACATAGGTGAAGATTCTTGGGGAAGAAAGTTATATCAAAACATAAAAAACAAACATGTTTATGCAGTTGTAGAGGATTGGTATTATACAACAAGCAACGATGGTGAACCTGATTGCCCATTAAGAAAAGATATTTGTATTGTTATAGTTAAATAGATAAGCTAATTTTAATGAGAGGTTTATATACCTCTCATTTTTTTATTTGGATTAATTCAATAATAAAAAAGATAGCTAAATATTAGACTATCTTTTTCGAAATAATCTTATTCAATTCTTGTACAGACCTTTCAAAGTTATTATTTACAACTATATAATCTGCATGTACGTGATTCATTCTCTCTTTATTTTTAATACAATATAGGATTCTATCTTTTATCTTACTAAAAGAATCCCTTCTTTTAAACATCCTCCACGCCATACGAATCAAGGAAAGCGAAATAAATATAATCGTTACAATTTCACCATATGCCTTTTTAACCTGCATAGCCCCATTAATATCAGTAACAACATAGATTCTATCGTGCATCGTTAATTTACTATCTATCTCTCCCCTACTGACACAATATGAATTCCCTGCATATACAACACTTTCTATTTTATCCAATTCATCAAACGTTTTATTTGAAACGAAATAATAGTCTCTCCCATCTACTTCCCCTGCCCTTGGCTTTCTTGTAGTATGAGAAATCACTTCAGGGATTCCCATTCTTTTTTCTAACGTTTTCCCTAATGTTGTTTTTCCACTTCCTGATGGTCCCACCAAAATAAATATTTCTTTTTCCATCAAATCAATCCCCTGTCGTCTTTCACTTCTTCTTTGGGTTCCAAGGTGTTAAAGTTGCCAATGAAACTTCAATTTCTTCTTCCCTAATCTTCTCTGATGAACGGCTCACAATTCCAATTTTAACATTCGCCATTAACTTCTTTTTATCAATCGAAATAATTCGAGCATTTGCAACAGAACCCTCTATATATTCACACACTACTAAATCACCGACTTTAAAATTAATTTCTTTCTCATTCACGTTTGTTCCTCCCATAATTACACAATTGTTACTATCAGTATAATACCATACATTAACTATAGTCAATAAAAAAAGAAAGGTTTTATAAACCTTCCTTTTCAATATAACTAATGAATCCTTTTAGTAATCCACTATCAAATTGTTTATCTGATTCCGCAACCATTAGCTCCAACACCGCTTCTTTTCTAAATGCTTCTTTATAAGAACGTTTGTGAGATAATGCATCGTATACATCAATTACACTCATGATTTTAGCAAGTGGATGAATTTGTTTTCTCGTTAGCGAGAAAGGATATCCTGTTCCATCCAATCTTTCATGATGTTGTTGAATAATAGCCTTAACATCATCATTAACCATTATATTCGGGATGTTAATTGTATGTGTTTTAATAATCGCAAACTCTTCTTCAGACAATCGTCCTTTTTTATATAAGATTTCATTTGGTAATAAAAATTTACCTATATCATGCAACAAAGCACCTACAATTAAATCATTCAAATTCTTTTTAGTTAATCCTAAATACATACCAAATTTACTTGCCAATACCGCACAACGAATAGAATGTTGCACTGTTTCGTCTTTAATCAGTAATTCCATTTTTTTATTAAAATGTAGTAATTTTATAATTTCCTTTTTATATACAGTAAGCAAATAAGTCACTCCTCTTTTATATTTTCGCTTCTGTATTATATAGAGTTTTATTTAGTATATAACCAGATATCCATATAATTCATATTCCGAATTATCATACACTAATTAAGTAAAGTCAATAAAAAAACAAAATATTATTGACTGATAGATAAATGATATCATTCATTTTATTGACTATAGTAAATAAACTATGTTATTTTAAGGTGACAGAATATTTGAAGGAGGCTTTTATGGAACAAATAAAATCACATCCAGTTAAAGATGTTTATCGTATATCAGATGGGTTGTTAGTTGAAATCCATAAATACGAACGCATCGGAAATGTATGGATGCAAGAAACAAAGCAAACTAAAGGTGTTCAAGGTTGTAGAGGATTGCGAGTATTAACGGAAGATTACGGAGATAACATTCCTCAAGGAACTTTCATTCTTAATTCTGTCCCTATTCGAGTTGTTACAGATGCTAACTTGTTTAAAGCTGAAATAAAAACAAATGGTAGCGGGTTATACGGAAGTATTCCAGAGTTAGAACGAACATTAAAAACGATTCAAAATATTTTAGACTCCTATAAAGAGTAATTAGAGTTCGAATGAATACCAATCTCAGAATCTATAATAAGTGTATTTATAAAAACAGGTATAGAAAACTATAACATGAAAACGGAGATGTTTGAGCTATGATTATTGTTGTTACAGGTCATCGACCAAAGAAATTAAATAATATCTATGATATTTATCATCCAATGTATGTTTCTATTGGAAGAGAAATGAGAGATTTTATTTTGAAACAAATCACATTGTTAGAAGATGGCGAAAAGCTAAGGTTAGTAACTGGTATGGCTTTAGGAATTGATACAGTGTTCGCTTTAATTGCATTGAAACTAAAGAAAATGTTTCCTGAACAAATTATTCTGCATTGTGCCGTTCCTTGCGCAAGCCAAGAAGACCCTTGGCGTAAACCTGACAAAGATAGATATCATCAAATTTTGCATGAGGCAGATGAGGTTGTTTTTGTCTCAAGAGAAAAGTATGTAGACGAACAA
>NZ_JAKUFQ010000194.1:0-3893 GCF_022663475.1 Bacillus cereus group sp. BfR-BA-01382 | reverse complement strand
AACATGGACATTAAACGTACAAAGCTCAATGAGAAGGATAAGCACATCGTAGGGGAAAGATTTTCTCGTTTATTGGTTATAAAAATTCATTCGATGGAAAAGAAAAAACCAACAAAATTCTTATGCAGGTGCACTTGTGGTAAAGAAGTAATTACGACTCGATTTAAACTTGAATCTGAAAATACTCGGAGCTGTGGATGTATAAGGAAAGAAAGTAAAAAAGAGCGTATTACATTAAATGGCGAATCTTTAACGATGAAAGAATGGGCACAATACTTCAAATTAAGTCAAAAAAAATTAAAGCAATTATTATCACAAGGTTATGATTATGAAGAGTTAAGAACTACCTGTAATAGATTATATAAAACCCAAACAGATAAGAAAAAAGTGATATTACATATTAAAGAAAAATTAAAAGAGTTCAATAAAGCATTTGAGTGTACAAGTGTAGTAAAACAAAATTGTCTGATTCTAAACGAAAAAAAGGTTCTTATTAAATATGCAATTGGAAATAGCAATAACAAAGGATGTTTTAACTTAACGCAAACCCCCAGGAGAAATGGGGAGTTATATAATAATGAAATTGTATTAGCCAATGGACGAATACGAAAGCATTATCATATGTCTTATTCCCATATCATATTTGTTGTAGACAATAAAGGAAGGTATGACTGTTGGATAATTCCAACGCATCGAATAAGTGATGAGTTACAATCTATTTCTTTCTCTCCTTACAGAAATGGGAAATATGATAGTTATAGAGAAAACTGGAATATAATTTAAGAATTACATTTATATATATTGTATATACCATCTATAATATATAAACAATATACAAAAAGGTATTTTTAAAAATTATTTCAAAGGAGAATTTATATGACTTTATATGGTTTAATCGAATTATCAAATGCAGGACAATTAAGAAGAAATATGGGAGATAATTGGGAATATGAACTTACTAAAAATGGGTTCAAAATTACTTATAAAGATAATTTGGGTGGTATTTCTGTTAAAATATTTGAAGGAACAGAAGAAGAAGAATACGACAAACCTATATATGTCTATCGTATCATTAATGGTTCAGAAGAAATGATATTTAATGGTTTTGAACAAAGAGCGAGAACAACACTATTAGAGAATATTCATTGGGGTGTAAGTCAGCGTATGAAGTATATTTTTGGATTTTAATAGGGTAAGAAGGTAGACCGTTTAGTTATTATACTAAATGGTCTTTTTTATTGTGATGAAAGTGAGGATGAAAAACAATCTGAATTTTTATTGACTATAGTTAATAAAAATAGTAAAATCAACTTTATAATTTAAAATAAAGGATGATTCAATTTGTATAGAAAAATTACAATCGAGGAAATTAAGGAGAAATTTGAAGAGTCTGGGTACGAATTGTTAACAAAAGTATATAAAAATAATAGACAGCCTATAAAATTTAGATGTAAGTTGCACGGAGTTAAAGAGGTGGAATGGGGGAACTTTAGACGTGTAGACGTTGGTTGTTCCGAATGCCGAAATCAATTTAGGAGAAAAAAAGAAAAAGGGGTACCAATAGGTACAAAGCAAATTTTTATTATTGATGAAATAAAAGAAAAGATTGAAAAGTCTGGGTACGAATTATTAACAAAAACATATACAGGTAAAGAGCAATTTATAAAGTTTAAATGTAAAACACATGGAATCAAAGAAGTGAGATGGTCAAATCTTAGACGATTAAAAATCGGATGTCTTGAATGTAGGAAACAACATAGAAAAGAAAGAGGTAAGAAATACACGAAAGTAGATTTAAATGAGAAAGAAAAAAAACTTGTTGGGAAGAAATATTCTCGTTTGGAAGTGTTAGGATTTCATTCAGTCTATAAAGATGGCAGAACTTTATTTGAGTGCCAGTGTGATTGTGGAAAGAAAACTTTCGCAAGTGAAAGTCAGTTGTTTAGGAAGTTGAAACAAAGCTGTGGTTGTATCAGGAAGCGTCCTCGAAAATTCTTAGAGCTAAATGGTGAGCTTAAATCAATAAATGAATGGTCTGCTTATTTTGGTATTTCCAAATCCACATTTCAAAAGTATATTGCGAAGGGCTATACATATCAAGATTTATATTATAAAAAGTTAAACAAGAAAAGCTACTCGAAAAAGCTACAAAATAAAGATATGAATTATATTTTAAATAAGTTGAAGCGGATTTACCCTGAGGTTGAAAAGATAAAGCATAGAAGACATGACTTAGAAGTTTGTGGCAAGAGAATCTTAATTAAATATGCGAATGCAAACGAAAAAGGCAGAGCAAGTTTTACATATGTACAAAGACAACGAATAAACAAAGAAATTTATGAAAATGAAACGGTATTAAAAAACGGGAAGATAAAAGATATCAATGAACAAAGCTGTGATTATGTGTTGTATCTTGTGTCGAATGGAGCTGAGTACAACACTTGGATTATTCCCATTGAAGATATTAGAGAAGATGCACAAGGCGTTTCATTGGCAACAGGAAGAAGAAGTAAGTTTAGTATATATGAAGAAGCTTGGGATTCCATTTTTATAGATGAATTCGAACAAATAGAATTGACTAAAACCGCCTAATATTATAGGTGGTTTTTTTATGTCATTTTTACCAACAACGAATAAGTAGGATTCTTAGAATCTAAAATAAATGGAATATATAAAACAGGTAATTTAAAAAATTTATTAAAAAGGTGGATTCTTATTATGAGTGAAGCAGTATATGATGTTGTAACACAAAATATTATCAAAAAGTTAGAAGAAGGTACAATTCCTTGGAGAAAACCTTGGGTAGGCGAAGCGGTTGCAGTGAATTGGAAAACTCAAACTCCTTATCGTGGTATTAATCAATTTTTATTATCAAGTGGGGAATATGCAACGTATAAACAAATTAAAGAAGCAGGTGGAAGAATTAAAGAAGGAGAAGGTAAGAAATATAGTATCGCAGTATTATGGAAATGGATTAAGAAAAAGGGAAAGAAAGATGAAGAAAATGAAGAGGACACATATCCATTATTACGTTATTACAGAGTTTATGAAATTAATACGCAATGTGAGGGGTTAGAAAGTAAGAGAGTAAATGAATCATTTGAGCATGACCCTATAGCAGAAGCTGAAAAATTAATTGAAGACTTTATGAATAAACCAGATATGACTTATAATCCTGGCTCGGCATTCTATCGCCCATCAATGGATGTCGTAAATGTACCACCAATGAAACATTTTCCGAACGTAGATGGATTTTATTCTACATGTTTTCATGAATTGGTTCATTCAACAGGTCATAAAAGTCGTTTGAATCGACCAGGTATCGTGGAACAGGCTAACTTCGGTGATGAAGTATATTCCAAAGAGGAGCTTGTTGCTGAACTTGGTGCATCAATGTTATCTGCAATTGCAGGTATTGATAATAGTACATTTGAAAATAGTGCGTCATATTTAAAAGGATGGTTAGGAGCATTAAAAGGTGATTCTCGTTTAATTGTACAAGCAAGTGCCCAAGCACAAAAAGCTGTAGATTATATTCGAGGAATTAAATATGAAAATTAAGCCGAATCTTTGATTTGGCTTTTCTTACACACATTACAAAGTTATGAAGATAACTTTTAAAAAGGGAGAAATAGAGAATGGAACAGTTCGTTGGAGCAAAGAGATTAAAACCACTAAATGATTTTATTTTTAAGAAGATTTTTGGTGAAAACACGGATAAAGACTTGTTAATTGGATTTTTAAATTCCATTGTATCGTTCCGTATTGAAGATATTGAAGTAAGAGAAGAAAAGCTTACAAAGGAATCATTAGTAGAGAAACAAGGGATTTTGGATATTAAAGCTATTACAAGTAAAAAGGAAAGGATTAATGTAGAAGTTCAACTGCTTAAT
>NZ_JAKUFQ010000193.1:0-3927 GCF_022663475.1 Bacillus cereus group sp. BfR-BA-01382 | reverse complement strand
CAAGGCGTACAAGGTCCGAGTGGCATAACAGGCCCAACCGGTCCTCAAGGAATACAAGGTATCCAGGGACCGCAAGGAAGTATAGGCCCAACCGGTCCTCAAGGAATACAAGGCGTGCAAGGTCCCCAAGGTCCAACAGGTCCGACAGGGGCAACGGGTCCTCAAGGAATTCAGGGAATCCAAGGTCCAATTGGTCCAACTGGTCCCCAAGGAATTCAGGGGATACAAGGAGTGCAAGGTACAATCGGCCCAACAGGTCCAACCGGCCCTCAAGGTCTACAAGGAATAACCGGCCAGGCGGGCCCAACCGGTCCAACAGGAGCAACCGGTCCGACTGGAGAAACGGGTCCCCAAGGTCCTCAAGGAATTCAAGGGTCACAAGGAGAAATGGGTCCAACGGGAGCAACCGGCCCGACTGGAGAAACGGGTCCCCAAGGTCTTCAAGGAATCCAAGGTCCCCAAGGGATAACAGGTTCGACGGGAGCAACCGGCCAGACGGGAGTGACTGGTGCCACTGGCCCGACTGGAATACAAGGCATACAAGGAATAACTGGAGCAACAGGAGGAACGGGAGTAACAGGCCCAACCGGCGCCACTGGTCCAACCGGCTTAACTGGAGCAACAGGATCATCTGCTATATCGACAGGTGGTGGCTATTTCTTTTCTACATCAACAAGCACAATTGCAGCAAGTGCCAATATTCCAATTAACTCGGGATCCACTGTATATGGAACTGGTGTATCTTTAACTAGTGCTACAACTGTCACAGTATCGACGCCAGGAATATATTTAGTAAGCTACTATTTCCAAGGGGACGCGACTGGTGGGAATGAAGTAGTATCTGTAAGATTACTATTAAATGGAACACAAGTAACAGGGAGTTTTATACAAAATGTAACGACATCAACTGTAGTATTGGAACCATCTATTTCAAATACGCTTCTTGTAAATGTAGCTAGTGCAAATTCAACGTTTATATTACAAAATGGCCCGCTCGGTGTTGGGCATGTGACTACAATAGCAGGTACGATTACGGCAAGTTTAAATGTAGTGAGAATATTATAAGAAATATAAAAACACAAGGAATGTCTTTTTAGACACACCTTGTGTTTTTGATGTTAAATGAACAATTTTTTATCCTGCATTAACGGGCAGTAAGACACCCACTACAAAATTCAGCTAGAGTAAAGAAGTTAGGTGATAGATCAACGGACCGTAAAAGCCCGATTGGTTTAACTAATAATCAGTGGGGATGCCCCCACTGATTAAAGTTTTGCTTTATCTTTTTGGCTGAAAAATATGTTGAAAGAAGTATTTGTGATGTAAGTTATCTACAATTTTATTTGCTTGATATGTGCGATGTTGTTCGAGTCGAAGTCTTTGCTCCATCATTTTTATTGCGTGATCAGATAAACGTAACATAATACATATCTCCTTTTCTATAAATATAGGTGACTATTTGATATCGATCCCATATTTATAATTAAGGAGGCAAAATGTGTAACATAGGCAAAAAGCACCTTCCTCTCCCATTACGCTTACGAGGTTAGCTGTCGGACTCGGGAAGTGAGAGTTTCCCTACTTAAAAAAAGATTCGCCCCAAGTAGCATAGCTACAAAATTGGTTCCCCCGCTCCAAAATTTGGACTCAGCAAAAGGTATTATAAGGTAAAAGGTAACATAAATAAAACGATTAGTCAAATTATTTTATTTTTTCTGTTTTTTCAGTTGTGTAAGTACTATTCCATCAGGTAGTTCGGTGTATGTTACTTCAAGGAAGCCGTGTTTTTTATATAATGCGATAGCAGGGGTATTTGCTTTACCTGTTTGTACAATGTATGTCATAGAAGAAGGGAACATGTTAAATATATAAATTAGGAGTTTCGTCGCAATTCCTTTTTGAAAAAAATCGGGCGATACAACTAACCTGTGGATATCAATTAGTTTTTCTTCTTGTACAAAAGAAATAAAGCCGACAAGTTTATTTTCAGAAAAATATCCATAGAATGTTTCAACGCAACTTTGAATATCGTTTACAGTATCATATAAACGGGGTATGGCAGTACTATTTAAGTAGTCCCCTTCAACTTTATAGGCTGGAATTTGAATTTGTAAAATGGATGTTGCTACTTCAAAAGAAGTGGAATTTAACTTAAGAATCATAGATAATGAAGCCTCCTTTGAATATGGTATATTAATATAATTGCTTTATGGGTGAGTTTGACAATATTTTTCTTTTTTGCATATAATATATGTATCTCCATATGTAAAATAGTAGTAAATATATTTCTATAGTGAAATATGATTAGCAATGATAAATACATATGTTTGTATTGAATCATACAAACTATAATAGAAATGGAGGACTAAAAATGGGATGGATTATCACATTAATAGTTGGTGCTATTATAGGTGCAATTGCTAGTTCTATAACGGGTAAAAATTTCCCAGGTGGTATGTTCGGAAATATTATCGCAGGTTTATTAGGTGCTTCGTTAGGTGGTAGATTATTTGGATCCTTTGGGCCATCATTTGGTGGGATTCATGTCGTGCCGGCATTATTAGGTGCAATCGTGTTAATTCTTATTGTATCATTTGTAGTGAAAGCTGCAAGGAAATAGAGATATAGATTATGATGAAGAGCCCTGAATAAGGGCTTTTCATCATTCGAAGAGGTGGTTTCATTGGAGAAAATAAATATAAGAAAAAGAGATAAGTTAAGAAAGTTTTTTAGAGAACAAAATTATTTGGCGGTATTGCTTGGATTTGCGTTATTGTTTATTAATATTTTATTACTAACAAAAATATCATTTGTTTTTACACCGTTTATCGTATTTTTAAAAACAATTTTCTTCCCAGTACTATTGGCAGGCGTGCTATTCTATATTTTGCATCCATTCGTTTCACTTTTAGAAAAGAAAGGTGTTTCAAGAATCGTATCGATAGCCTCAATATACTTAATAGTAATCGGATTATTTGTGTTTTTAGTTGTAACTGTTATCCCTATTATTAAAGATCAAATTGATGCATTAATTGATAACTTACCGTACTTTGGCCATGAGATTGAACAAGCAGCGCGTAGATTCGGGGAAAGTAATTTACTTGGTAAAATTCAGGAGAATTTAAATATTAATGTTGCGAATATGGTAAAAGACTATACAGTTGATTTTACAAAGTCATTATCATCAGTAACTGGGAATGTAACTGGATTCTTGAGTACTGTTACAGAGGTTGTTTTAACATTTGTAATGGTTCCATTTATATTGTTCTATCTTTTAAAAGATGGCGAACAATTGCCGAATCACTTCTTAAAATTCATTTCAGAACAAAGACAACCAGCAGCAATGAGAATACTAGATGATATGCACTATGCGATTAGCTCGTATATTAGAGGGCAAATTATCGTGAGCTTGTTTATCGGTATTATGCTATTAATCGGTTACCTTATTATCGGTATTAAATATGCGGTACTACTTGCGATTTTAGCGATGATTGTAAATATCGTTCCGTACGTAGGACCAATTATTGCTATTACACCAGCGTTAATTATCGCATTTATTGACTCGCCAGCAATGGTGTTAAAAGTAATCATTGTTATGATGGTTGTACAATTAGCAGAAGGTAAATTTATTTCTCCTCAAGTAATGGGGAAAAAGCTAGATATTCACCCAATTACAATCATATTTATCATTTTAACTGCCGGAAACTTATTCGGGATTATGGGCATTATTTTAGCCATTCCAGGATACGCGATATTAAAAGTGTTAGTTACGCACGGTTATAGATTTGTTAAGTTGAATACGTGAAAAAAGAGCTAAAACAGTGAACTGCACCCCAATTGTTAGACACAGTCTAACAATTGGAGGTGCAGTTTTTCTATGGCTAAATTTACAGCTGATGAAAAAATACAAATCGTTCTACGTTATTT
>NZ_JAKUFQ010000192.1:0-3937 GCF_022663475.1 Bacillus cereus group sp. BfR-BA-01382 | reverse complement strand
AATTCTGCACCTGCTAGAACTTTTCCACTCTCTGCATCCTTTTTGATTACTTGTAAGCTTCCTAGTTCTTTCGCATTTTCTATTTGTACCTCTACTACTTTGTCTGCTTCCACAACGACTTCAATTTCTTCTTTTAACAATTTATATCCTTGTGGTGCTTTCGTTTCTTTTAATGTGTATGTTCCTGGTTCTAATTTCTGAGAAAATACTTTACCAGTTTTATCTGTTCGTAACGTATCTACTTTTTTACCATCTTTATACACTTCGAATTCTGCATCTGATAATACTTTCGTTTTATCTTCCGCATCTACTTTCACGATTTCAAATTGACCCGTTACTTTTTCGGAGATCTTTTTATTCACCACATCTACAGTCACTACTTTATTAGCCTCTACATCAACAGAAACTGAACTAGATGATAATTCATATCCTTTCGGTGCTTCTACTTCTTTTAATGTATAGCTTCCAACTGGAAGTTGTTTCGATAAGGCTTCACCTTTATCATCTGTAACAATTGTTTCCACAACTTTCCCATCTTTATCGATAACATCAAATTTTGCACCTGGTAGAAGTTGACCAGATTCACTATCTTTTTTCAATAATTTAAATTGGCCATTCTCTACTTTTCTCGTATTCTTCATAACAAGTTCAATTACGTTTGTATTATCAATTGTTACTTTGACTGGTGTATCAACTTTTATATATCCTTCTGGTGCATTTATTTCTTTTACAAAATAGTCACCAAGTGGTAAATCTTTAACTTCCGCAATACCCTTTTCGTTTGTTGTAACAGTAGCCACAACGTTATTATCTTTGTCTATAACATCAAATTTTGCGTCTTTTAAAACAATGTTTTCATCGTTTTCATCAACTTTTTTAATTTGTAAATGTCCTTTTTCAGTTGCTGGCTTATTCCACTTTGGCCAGTTAAATTTAAAGTTATGAACCTCAAAACCATCTCTTTGGTGTAATCCTCCAACATAGGCTTGTCCATTAATAGAACCACCTTTTGTTTCTACAACTGCATTAGGTGCAAACACACTACCTACTACACCATAACCTTTAGTTGTTATCTTTGTAGCATTAGGAAATACCCAAATTACCTTACTAGCTAACTCAGTAAAAGATGAATTAGGATCGTATGCTTGAGATGTATTAATTAAATCCGTCGCCATCCCAGTATTTCTTGTATCATACAAAATTGCACCGCCACCAAAACTCACTTCTTCTGCATCTGAATAAATAACAATAAAGTCTTTATTCTCTACATTCGGAAGAAAAACGTCTTTTACATCAAATGTTTTCTTTCCAGTTTGGCCTGAAGAGACATAAATATTAGGGTTATTTACATCTTCACCGATGCCAAAGCTCATATTAAGTTTTGGCTTATCAGTCTGTAGTTTACTTGCATCCCCGATTACACCATCAACGTCTTTTCTAAATTCTTTAAACTTAGCATCAATCTCCGCTTGCTCTTTATAAGAGATACGGTCATATGATGTTTTCATTGCGCCATCTGGGTCACCGTCTTTTGTCATCGCCACTGTTCCATCTTGAATAATTACTTGTCCTGCTCCCGCTTTCGTAAATTGACCGCCTAGTAATAATGATGGATATCCTTCATCTACCCAAGTTGCTCCAGCTAAGTTATTTGCTCCAGTTGCAGCCGCTACGACTGTATAACTTGATGCGTTCATATTTTTCTGAACAGCCATCGCACCTTCAATATCCGCACTCGTTGCACTATGATCTCCAAAAATGATGGCGTTGTAATAAGATACATCACCTAAACCTTTTAACTCTGTTGTAGCTGCCTCTGCTTTAAATGGTAAGTGGATTAAAAAATTCATACATATTAGTAATACAACTATTAAACTACTACTTAACTTTTTAATTTTTTGATTAAATGATTTCCTCAAGAAATTCATTCCCCCTTTTAAACTTCCTAAAACCACAAAAAGAAGTACATATCATATGTACCAAACCTTACTCACATTAACTTAAAATAATCCATTTAAATAAAACAAAGAAACACTACAACTACTTAATAAGATTGCTACAATTCATTTTTGAAATAATACGTGAACTAAACTGTCATGCGGAAATACTTTTACGTATGGGAGCCCAATAAAATTAATCTGAAGAATATTTCATGTGGTGTAACTATTTTGGCAACATCATTCACTTTACATTAGTTTTCTAAAGGATTCAAGTGAATTGTATAGATTTCATACACAATTCATATTTTAAAACGCTTTCACTGTTTTTAATAAGATAAACAAAAAAACGTAGCCAAAAAGCTACGTTTTTCTGTCATCGTTTCGGTGTATTTTTATGATTCTTCAAAAACGGAAGCGGGAATTGCTTACGGAAATGCTCTTTAATCATATACTCTACACCGTTTTCACTATTTGAACGTGTGATCCAATCTGCTGCTTGCTTTAATTCTACAGGCGCGTTCCCCATCGCTACCCCAAGTCCCACGTTTTCAATAACCTCTAAATCTTCCATACTATCTCCAATCGCAACCATTTCATTTAGCGAAATATTTAAATGCTCTCCAAGCAATTGTAATCCACGTAACTTTGATACATTTTGCGGTAAAATTTCTATTCGTTTTGAATCACATTCAACATACTCTACATCTTGGAATGCTTTTCTTAATGTGTTCAGTCCTCTTTCTTTTTCACCTTTACTTTGGAAAAGAACATCAATTTTTGGCGCCGCTACCGGATGGTCCCGAAGCGCATCACCTAACGAATCTACAAATTGAACTGGATAAAATAACGGATCTGCGCTTGATAATACAGTGCGCGCAATTAAGTTTGGTGTATTTCTCTCACGATTTCCTATCGAAAACCGTTCATGAGAAATACGTACGTTACAATCAAAGTGCTCTAACACTTGCACAATGTTAAAAGTCTTCTCTTCAGACAATCTTCTTTGAACGTACGGCTTATCTAACGTTGCTGAAACGAAAGCACCACCATGTGTCACTAATATAGAATCTAATTTTAACGCCTTTGCTACTTTATGAGCGGATTGAAAATTACGACTCGTAAATAACGTAACGTATACATCTTTTCTTTTCACAAATTCAATTGTTTCTCGTAATCCTTTTGCAATTTTTCCATTGTTGTATAGTAGTGTCCCATCTATATTAAGAGCTAGTAAGCGATAAATCATGTCGCACTCCCCCTCTTCGCTGTTGTACTCTATCCATAATTTATGAAATAAACCCGATAAATAGAACGAGTTAGAATTACTACTGAAAATTTGGTTTACTATATACATATACACTTAGCAAAGGAGATAGTACAATGCATGCACCACCTTCCTTTTATGAAGGCGATACGTTAGAAGTCGCAAAAAAATTACTCGGGCAAAAACTTGTTCATATTGTAGACGGAATAAAGCGAAGCGGAATCATTGTAGAAGTAGAAGCATATAAAGGCCCAGATGATAAGGCCGCACATAGTTACGGCGGTAGACGGACAGATCGCACAGAAGTTATGTTTGGCGCACCAGGGCATGCTTACGTATATTTGATTTACGGTATGTATCATTGTTTTAACGTTATTACAGCACCAGTGGGCACCCCACAAGGTGTTCTCATTCGAGCCCTTGAGCCGGTAAATGGGATAGAAGAAATAAAACTAGCGCGCTACAATAAGACCGAAATTACAAAAGCACAGTATAAAAATTTAACGAACGGTCCTGGCAAACTATGCCGTGCCCTCGGAATTACTTTAGAAGAACGTGGCGTATCATTACAAAGTGACACATTGCATATTGAACTCGTCCCAGAAGATGAACACATATCATCACAATATAAAATAACAGCAGGACCTCGTATTAATATCGACTATGCAGAAGAAGCTGTACATTATCCGTGGCGTTTTTATTATAAGGGGCATCCGTTTGTTTCAAAGAAATA
>NZ_JAKUFQ010000191.1:0-3964 GCF_022663475.1 Bacillus cereus group sp. BfR-BA-01382 | reverse complement strand
GGTATTATCGCTTTCTTCACAGGACAATTAACATTCTCAAACGGTGTTACATCAATGCCTGGATTACCAGAAGGAATTATCGTTTCAAATCCAATTACTGCTGTATCTGACGTAATTAACTACGGATTATACGGCGTTGTATTTTCATTCTTCCTTGTTACATTATTCGATACAACAGGTACATTACTTGGTGTAGCTCAACAAGGTGGATTTATGAAAGACGGAAAACTTCCAAAAGCTGGACGAGCTCTTCTATCTGACTCATTCTCAGCAACAATTGGTTCTATGTTCGGAACAACACCATCAACAGCTTACATTGAATCATCTGCTGGTGTTGCAGCTGGTGGTCGTACTGGTTTAACAACTGTTACAGTAGCTGTTCTATTCGCACTAACAGCATTCTTCGGCCCATTAGTAAGTGCTGTTTCTGGTGTATCAGCTATTACTGCACCATCATTAATTATCGTTGGTAGTCTTATGATGGGTTCAGTTCGCCACATCGATTGGGACGCATTTGATGAAGCATTCCCAGCATTTTTAGTAATCTTAAGCATGCCACTTACATCAAGTATCGCAACAGGTATCGCACTTGGATTTATTTCATACCCACTTATGAAAGTGGCAAAAGGTAAATTCCGTGCTGTTCACCCACTTGTATATGTATTTGGAATTTTGTTTGCTTATCAATTAATTTTCTTACCACATTAAAATCCCTCATAAAGAGGGATTTTTTATTTATAAAAGAAAAGTAGAGCATCGAAATTAGATGCTCTACTTTTCTTTTGTTACTTTTAACACTTCTCATTTACTTGTAATTCTTTACTGTACTTTTGAATGAACACTGACGAAATAACCATTACCATCCCTACACTCAACCCAATAAGCTGATCTAGTAGCATTTCATCATGAATGAACCAGCGCAGTAAAAATACACCACTAAAAATAAGCAACATAGCAAATCCAGTATGTCTAAGACCTTTATATACATTTTCCATATGTATCACCTCTTCACATACTTTTATCCATATTATACCATACATCCATCAAGCAAACGTATTGTCCTCTGGCAGCATGCAGCTACCTTTTGATCGTGTGTTACAACTAGCACCGTTTTCCCTTGTTTATGAATCTCTTTTAAGATGCTCATAATTTTCTTTCCGTTTTCTTGATCAAGAGCACCCGTTGGTTCATCAGCGAGGATAATTTTAGTATCTTGTGCTAAAGCCCTTGCTATTGCTGTTCTTTGCTGTTCTCCACCTGATAACTCGTAAGGATATTTGTTAATATGCCTCTCAATCCCTACCATTTTCAGCATTTCTTTTGAAATTTGCATACGTTTCTTATGAGAAATTCTTCTATATACAAGCGGAAGCATTACATTTTCAACAACTGTATAATCATCTAATATCGAAAAGTTCTGAAACACAAATCCCACTTCCGTATTTCTATACTTATGATAGTTTGCCTTTAATGTACTTGTATCCACTCCATCTAAAAAATACTTTCCAGTAGAGGGGCTATCAATTAAGCCAATAATGTTAAGAAGAGTAGATTTCCCTGAACCAGAGGGGCCCATAATAGCTATCATTTCGCCTTGTTCTATTGTAAGATTAATATCTTTTAAAGCACTAAAATTACTATGTCCAAAGCACTTCGCTACATTTTCAAGCCTAATCATCTATAACACCTCTTTCATATATATTTTTTTATTTTTAATACAGTGAAATAAATGATTGCATATATAATGAAGATCATTATAATTGATAAAGCACCTATAACAACCAATGATTCTATAGAGACTTTTAACGTTCCAAAGAAAGATACTATACTATTTTCTAACCCTTTCTGAATTTCAATTACTCCGCTATTCTCCCATTGAAAATACATTATTCCTAAACATATCGATAAAACGAATAGCAACATATACTCAATAATAAATGGAAGACATATTTGAAAAGTGCTTGCACCTAACGCTGATTTAATAGAAATATTTTTACACTCCATATAAAGTGCTGCCATTGATGTTAACACGATAGATAGAAATGAAAAAAATAAGACTGTACCGCTTAATAATAAGGGGTATGACATATTATCAATACCTTGTTTTTCATTTTCTAACAATTTATTCGGATTTGTAACATAATACGAATAACCCTTACCTTCTGTTACCTTTAATACTTTCTTTTGAAATTCATTTATATTTATCTTCTCATTTGTTTCTATAATTAACCCATTGTATAAAAGTTCTGCACTATAGAACTCTATTTCTTCTGTTCCAATTGGTAAAATCGCCATGTCATCTAATAATGTAATACGATTATCCGATATTTCACCGCTTCGAGGATATGTGAATGGTGAATTTTTTTCTAAAAAGCCAATTACTTTTAGCTTCATTTTTCCAGATGGTATAACATCACCAATGGATACCTTACCTATATAATTAGCCCCTAATATAACAGGTCTAATATCAAATACTGATTTATGAAATTCCAATTCCTCAAAATATCTTCCTTGTGAAATTCGTATATGAAAGTACTTATTAATATCTTTATCAACAATAAGAGTCTTTATCGTTCCATTTTCTTCTTTTAAACTAAGTGAATAGTTACGGAACAAATAATTTGTTTTATTTGTTATTGGTATCGTATTAGATAACCCTTGCATGAAATGTTGATAATCATTTTTCGCTTTTTCTTCGCTAAACAATGTTATATCTTGCGTCGCATAAAGTTCATAGAAATTTTTATGAGTCGATAAATTATTTGCTATCGTCATCATTTTTCGATATCCGGAAAGATTACTAACAAATTCTATTGCTGAAGAAAATGCAATAATTAAAGAAATTACTATAATCAAACTTGGTAACAACCGTTTTTTCACAGACCGTATAGAATCAAATATAAAAAACATGAAGACCTCCTACGTTCTTAAATGTTTTCCAGGATATATATTTATAATGTGCTTGATTGGAATTACAGTAACACAAATTGTAAGAAGAATTATAAAAACAACATTGCATATCAATACATATAGTGTTAACGGTTTTACTAAGTATGTCTGAAAATAAGTATGAATTGTTCCCGAAAACATTTCTAACGTAATAAAAACTAAGAACATCGCTACTAGAGAAATAAACAAAATTTGAATATATAATTCGCAATAAATAGATATATTAGAAGCACCTACTGCTTTTTTTAATGAAATCTCTTTTTCTTTTTTATAAATCCAAAATAAAACCGCAGAAATGCCAGAAACAATTGCAACAAGAATGAATTTATAGTAATACTTATTTGCTGGATCTACATGTGTCACATCTAGTTCCTGAAGATTTCGTTCATTCAGTATTTGAACATCTCCCGAAAGCACTTCTTTACTCCTACCCATAAACTTTTTTATTTCGTTATGAATAGATGATGTAGGATTAACAACTGTTAATTGTAATTGTTTACTCGCGATAATACCTTTTTTAGATATAGTAGGTAAGTTTTGAAGTGGAACGTATATGCCTGCTACACCGACGTCACTGTCCTTTCTTGATATAGTTCCTATTTTTTTATATGTATCATCAAATTCATATAACTCCTCTACATTCGTTTGATCGCCAACAACCATATCGTTTACATTTTCACGATGAAAATATTGTCCTTCAGAAATATATGGCTTCCAATAATAATCATCTTTTAAGTTCACAGCTATGATCTTTGTTGCCCCTGAACTATTCAATGCTTTTAAATTTTCTACGTAAATATCACTTTTCACAAAAGTATCTTGTATGAGGGGAATTATCGTTTCCAATTCGGTTTCATTCGTTATCGGAACAGTTAACGTTTGATTCTTTTCTGGAAAACCAATTTGAAAGGCAGCTATAAAATTTCGTTTAGACTCTGTTAAAAGCGCGGCTACTGATATAGAAAGAAAAGAAATAAAAAATGACATAAGAAGAATTAAGAAAAACAGTTTATTA
>NZ_JAKUFQ010000190.1:0-4237 GCF_022663475.1 Bacillus cereus group sp. BfR-BA-01382 | reverse complement strand
TTGATATTAACAGAAAAGATCGTATGGTATTTGCAGAGATGGAGTAAGGTTTACACCTTACTCTATTTTTTTTGGGAAAATTCATATAGATTTTGAATTTAATAGTTTAGATATATGAAAGCTGATGCAAAAGGGCCTTCAGTTATTCCGAAAGAGGCCGTTCGATTACGAATTTTAGCAAATAGTGATTCAGATAAAGACCAGGCATTAAAGCGTAAAGTGCGTGATGAAGTAAAAGCACAAATTGATGGATGGGTAGCGGATTTAACTTCATTTGAAGAGGCGCGCAAAGTAATTCAAAGTCATATTCCAGAAATCGAGAAAACGGTGGAAAATACGTTAAAAAGAGAAGGAAGTAAAGAATCATTTCAAGTGAAATTTAGTAAGAATGTAAAGTTTCCTACAAAGGTATATGGGAATTTTATTTATCCAGCAGGAGAATATGAAGCGGTATTGATTACAATTGGAGAAGGTGAAGGGGCGAACTGGTGGTGTGTATTATTTCCACCAATGTGTTTCTTAGATTTTTCGAGTGGGACAGCTGTAAGAAAAGAAGAGCACGTTGTGAAGGCGGAATCTCCTGAAGAGGAGCAGGTGAAACAACTAGATGAGGAAGTAGTAAATACAGAAGAGAAGAAAGTGGATAAGGTTAAAGAAACGAAAGTTGTAAAACAGGAAGTAGTAAAAGAAGTAACAGCTTCTGAAAAGAAAGTAGTAAAAAATGAAACAAAAGTCGAAGAGCAGCCTGTAAGTAAAGAAGAAACAAAAACGGTGGAAAAAGTGGAGAAACCTGTGGAGAAAAAACAAGAAAAGCAAAATGAGTATGTAAAAGTAGAAGAGGAAGAAAAAAAGCCAGAAGTTAAATTGTTTATTGTAGAAGCTTTTACATCTTTATTCTCTAAATAGTACTATTAATAAATCCCTCCTCATATATAAAAATGAGGAGGGATTTATTATGAAGAAAGTGTATTTTGCTACGAAAGCAGATGTGGAAAGATTACATTCTTTTTTCGGACAAGCTAATAAAAAAGATGATAAAATAAATGAGTTGTACGCACAATTTATGATTTTGGAAGAGGCGGAAGAAATAAGAGCTGTAATTGGTTATGAACAAAGTGGGGAAGATGTACTTATTCGTTCTTGTTTATTCACACCTCATGTGGATAAACAGACTTTCTTATATTTTTTTGAAATGTTTTTGCAGTATATGAAAGAAAAAAGTGTTCAACAATTGTACTTACTAACAAACCATCCACAATCTGTACCGATCTTTCAGTTCTTTGACTTTTTTACTATAGAAAAGGATGAGGTTCCAGAGGGTATTCAACAGTTAGAACATTTTTGTAAAAATATAAAAGAGCAGAATGCAATAATACTAAATTGTCAGCTATTCACAAAGTTATCCACGGATTAATTGGGTTTATCCACATTTTGTGGATAAACCTTGTTTGTCTTTTGGATAAATCTCATAGTAAACTAAAAATAGACAAGTATTTAAGGGTAGAAAAGGACGTGGAAAAAAATGCATACAAATATGTGGGTTGTGGATAATGTTGTGGAAAGAAAAAAATATTATCCACAGTTACAAGAAGCAGCAAAATTATTAAGAGAAAATGAGGCGGTTGCTTTCCCTACGGAAACAGTATATGGGTTAGGTGCAAATGCGATGGATGATGAAGCAATCGCGAAAATTTTCGAAGCGAAAGGAAGACCGAGTGATAATCCACTCATTGTCCACATAGGTACAAAATCTCAGTTAGATGGGATTGTGAAAGAAATCCCACCAGTTGCAGAGAAGTTAATGGCGCATTTTTGGCCAGGACCATTAACAATTATTTTGCCGAGAAAAGAAGGGATTTCAGAGAGGGTGACGGCGGGACTTAATACGGTTGGGGTAAGAATGCCTGATCATCCAGTTGCACTTGCTCTTATTGAAGAGGCGAATGTACCTGTTGCGGCACCAAGTGCGAATCGTTCAGGGCGTCCAAGTCCAACACTAGCTTCTCACGTATATGAAGATTTGAATGGGAAGATTGCAGGTATTGTTGATGGTGGTGCAACTGGAGTAGGCGTTGAATCAACTGTAATTGATTGTACAAGCACGGTTCCAACAATATTACGTCCAGGTGGGATTACGAAAGAACAATTAGAAGCGGTGATAGGTACCGTTTCTTTAGATCCAGCTTTAAAGGATGAGAAGGAAAAACCGAAATCACCTGGAATGAAATACACACATTATGCGCCGAAAGCACCACTTAGTATTGTTGAGGGCTCGCGTGAGTTTATTCAGCAACTTGTGGATGAGAAAAAGGAAGAAGGATTTAAAGTAGGCGTATTAACGACGGAAGAGTATCAGCATGTATATAACGCAGATGTTATATTGTCTTGTGGTGTTAGAAGTGACTTAGCTAGCGTTGCGACTAAATTATATGATGTACTTAGAACATTTGATGCAAGTGAAGTGGATGTTATTTTTAGTGAGTCGTTCCCTAATGAAGGAATAGGAAATGCTATTATGAATCGTTTAACAAAAGCGGCAGGACATCATATTATTATTGAATGATAAGGTAAGGTTAGCAAACAGAATATTTCTCCTTGGATAAGCATATTGTGAAGTAGCACGTCCAAGGAGGGGCATGAATGACGTTTGAACAGCTAATACCTTTAATAATTATGGCATTCGCCTTAGGGATGGATGCGTTCTCGGTGAGTCTTGGTATGGGGATGATGCCCCTAAAGTTAAGACAAATCCTGTATATTGGTATGACGATAGGGATATTTCATATTATTATGCCATTTATAGGGATGGTACTAGGTCGTTTTTTATCAGAGAAGTATGGAGATATTGCACATTTTGCGGGTGCTATTTTATTAATCGGACTAGGTTTTTATATCGTATATTCGACCATTTTACAAAATGGAGAGACTAGAACTGTCCCTATTGGAATTAGCTTATTCGTATTTGCATTTGGCGTTAGTATAGATAGTTTCTCAGTAGGGCTTAGTCTTGGTATTTATGGGGCACAAACAATCATTACGATATTACTTTTTGGATTTGTTAGCATGTTGTTAGCGTGGATTGGTTTATTAATTGGTAGACATGCGAAAGATATGCTCGGTACATATGGCGAGATAGTAGGTGGCATCATTCTAGTTGGATTTGGATTATATATCCTTTTTCCTATATAATTTTATGTAGGAGGGAATTATGAACAAGCTATTGGGATGGTATGTTAAGTTTTTAACCTTCTTTCTTCGATGGCTAAGAAGGCTTATAATTTGGGGTATTATTTTGCAAATTGCAATTTTAGGTTGGATTAAGTTAATTCGCGAATAGTAAGATAGCTCCTTTCTGTGCATAGTTTTGTTTGTACTATATTGATTGCGCTAAAAAATTACACATATAGAAAGGATGAGATGAATGACAAGATTGAAGCAAGTTTTTGGTATTATTATTAGTTTTTTTGTTTTTTGGTTTAGTATGCTCGGTGTACAAATGTTTGCTGAGTTTTTAGATATTGAGTCATTGAAATTTGTTGCGGGAAAGACTGAGGCGGCGCGTGCTTTTTACTCTCCGTACCCGTTTTTAATTGTTTTTCTTATTACACTGCTTTCCCTATACTTCTTCGTAATTAAGCTAGGGAAACCGAAAAAAGAAAAACTGCCTACTTTAGAGGAAAAGAAGGAAGAATTACAATGATAAAAATCCCCTGCTTTTTAGCAGGGGATTTTTATGTTTGAGTGATGGCAGGAATCGAGCCGCCTTGCTTTTAGATATTTATCCAGCTCCAGCGGCTAGAATGGTCGGTGGCTTCGCGTCTTCCTATGAGGCAAAAAGCGCCTCTACGTCAGAAGCTCCATCCCCCTCTCATTCTGAGCGAGCCGCTTCCGCTTTTAGATATTTATCCAGCTCCAGCGGCTAGAATGGTCGGTGGCTTCGCGTCTTCCTATGAGGCAAAAAGCGCCTCTACGTCAGAAGCTCCATCCCCCTCTCATTCTGAGCGAGCCGCTTCCGCTTTTAGATATTTATCCAGCTCCAGCGGCTAGAATGGTCGGTGGCTTCGCGTCTTCCTATGAGGCAAAAAGCGCCTCTACGTCAGAAGCTCCATCCCTCTCTCATTCTGAACGAGCCGCTTCCGCTTTTAAACTGGCCTAACCAGTTCAAATTGTTCTCCTAATTTTGCATAGTTGTGTCCTGCTAGGCGGCTTATTGGTTTGAGTCCTTCTGCGTGAATGC
>NZ_JAKUFQ010000189.1:0-4282 GCF_022663475.1 Bacillus cereus group sp. BfR-BA-01382 | reverse complement strand
GAGGTAGTGGCTCGTATGATTCGTCTGTTAAAAGAAGATAAGTCAAAAGAGCTTGAATGCTTTTTATCCGACAATGAAATCCACATTTCAACAACTATGATGCAGTTCAAAGTACCTATTGAAATAGCCATCGCTTTTCCAAGAGTTAAAGAGATTTTGACATTAATTACTTCGGAAGATATATATCCTATGTGTAAGAAAGATGTCATGTCCCGAATGGGAGATATTGATGCTTATTACAAGGAGAAAGGGATTAAAGATACAAAAGATACACATCTTCTAATTACATTAAATGAGCCATTTGAAATCGTTCCTGATGCACCTAAGGAAGAGGACGAATTTTGCGAGGGTTTAATACCTAAAGTAAGAACTATATTTCTTGGTGAGTCGATGATGAATGAATCTGAAAAGAGTGTAGAAGACGAACAACATATAGACGTGGATTCAGAAACTCCTTCGAAAATGCAATTAACAGAAGAAAAAGTAAATGCATTACTTCCTGGAAATATCGGAATCTTTCATCCTGAAGAAGTCGTCTTTGTCAGTAATTGCACAATCCTAAAGTATGGTCTTTTTAAAAGTATTGTCAAAGGGATTAAAGAAGAAGATTTATCATTTTATAATACGGGCTCAATTGGTTGTGTAAAAGAACCTCTAATAATTGAATATCAGAATGAACAAAATGGTCATTATCAATCACTGATTATGCCAGTTGTGAAACGTTAGCAAGGAGGTTGTTTATGGAAACCAGAGAAGAACGAGGTATAAAGAAAGTGAAGGAACAGAAGAAGAAAAAGACCTCTAAAAAAAGAAAGGTCTTGAAATTCTTCTTAGGCACAAGTTTAGTATCGCTTATTGGTGCAAGTGGTGTTTTCGGGTATGGCTATTATAAGTATGGAGATGAAATTGCTAAGTCTATCACAAAAGGGTATGACAAAGTAAGTAAAATTAATGCTTCGACATTTAATAGTAAGAAATCAACACAGATTCTCGATAAAGATGGGAATATATTGAAAGAACTAAAAGCACAAGAATTTTCATATGTTTCTTCTAAAGATATGAGTCCATTTATTGAGAAAGCATTTGTTTCCATTGAGGATGAGCGTTTCTATGACCATAGAGGGATTGATTTTAAAGGTTTACTACGTTCTGTATATACGTTTGTTAAAAGTGGTGGAGGAACCGTACAAGGTGGTTCTACGATTACACAACAGTTAACAAAGAATGTCTTTTTAACAATGGATAGGACGATGTGGCGAAAAATCGAAGAGATGGTAATTGCACAAGAATTAGAAGAAAAATACTCTAAAAAAGAGATTATGGAATTCTATGTAAATAACATTTATTTCGGTCATGGTAAATATGGAATTGAAACAGCTTCACAATACTATTTTAGTAAGTCAGCTAAAGATTTGAAGCTTTCAGAAGTAGCGATGCTCTCAGGTGTTCCAAATAACCCAAGTATTTATGACCCTGTAAAAAATCCTGAAAAAGCGAAGAAAAGACGAAATATCATTTTATTTAAAATGAAAGAACTTGGCTATATAGGTGAAAAAGAGTATAAGGAAGCTGTGGCTGAAGAATTAGGGTTAAATGTAAATCCGAATACAATTAATAATCAGATTGAAGGAAGTGCCCTTACGTATGCCATTGATAACGCTGTAAAAGTGTTGATGGAAGAGGATGGTTTTAATTTCCGTTATCAATTCAAAGATGATGCAGACAGAAAAGCATATTTTGAGAAGTACCAAGAAAAATATGATGAAATGCGTCAGAAAATTGTAATGGGTGGATTTAAAATTGAAACATCTATTGACCCTAAAAAACAAGAAGAACTTCAAAATGTTGTAGATGCTGAAATGAAGAAGTTCAGAGAAAAAGACCCGAATTCTGGGATTTATAAAAAACAATCAGCAGTAACAACAATAGATAATACAACTGGAGAAGTTGTTGCAATTGTTGGTGGTAGAACACAAGAAGGAAATAACTTCAATAGGGCATATTTAGGAGCCAGACAGCCAGGTTCTACAATGAAACCTTTAGTTGCATATACTCCTGCCTTTGAAAGAGGTTATTCACCAGATAGTGTGCTTGAGGATAGTGAAGTTCCTAAGGGACCAAGAAACTGGTACAGAGGATATAGAGGGGCAGTGACTGTTAGACATGCCTTAGAAAGCTCTATCAATACGATACCGTTTAAATTAGCATCTGAATTCGGTGGTAATACAATAACGCAGTATCTTACTAATATGGAATTCAAATATTTAACACCACAAGATAACAATCCAATTATTGCAGTGGGTGGTTTAACAAGAGGGGCTACAACAGTAGAAATGGCTTCGGGATATTCTACACTTGCAAGAAGTGGTCAATTCATTCGTCCAACAAATGTTAGAAAGATTACATTCTTATCTACAAATGACGTGATTTATGAAAATGATAAAAAAACAGTAAAAGTATATGACAAAGGTGCTTCTTATTTAATGACAGATACTATGCGTTCTGTACTTCATGGAGACCAAGGTACAGGTAAACAAGCTAATATGAGTAATTATCCGTTTGCGGTTGGTAAAACGGGTACAACTGATAGCAATAAAGATTCTTGGTTTGTAGGATATACACCTTATTATACAACCGCTGTGTATACGGGTGATGATACACCGCAAGAACAATCAAACTCTATTAGTATTACAACAATGGATATCTGGAGAAAGTTCATGGAACAAATTCATGAAGGTTTAGAAGTCAAAGACTTTGAAAAACCAGATACTGTTTTCGTACAAGATGGTAAATTGGTTAATAGCTTATATACTGTGAAGCAAAAACAAAATGTGCGTGAACGTAATGAGTCAAAACGAATTCGAAAAGAAACAAATGCTCAACAAGAACGTTTAGATGCTGAAGACTATCGTATTATTCATGGACTAACGAAATCTGAAGAGTTAGAACGAGAGCGATACATGAAAGAGTTAATCACTCAAATTAATGATTTCTCAGCTACAGAACCTTCTCAATATGATGCGGTTAAAACATTAGAAGAAGATGGTTGGAAACGATTGGACAGAGTGAAACACAAATCAGCATACGATGACTTAAAAGTAGAATTCAATAAATCGTTACGTAAAGTGGCACGAGATAAAGCTAATTTAGAAGAGAAAATCAGACAAGAAAAATTAGCTGAAGAAAGAAGGAAACAAGAAGAAGAAAGAAAACGTTTGGAAGAGGAACGAAGATTGAAAGAGGTTGAAGAAGCGAAGAAGATGGCAGAGCAAAAAAAAATTGAAGCATCTCAAAAAGAAAAAGAAGCAAATAAAGCGAAACAAAATGTGAGTCAACCAACACCAAATACGGTGAATGAAAATCCAATAGTTCCGCAAGATGGCCAAGAGGTAAATACATCACAAGACCAAGCTCAATCTCAAACTGAAGTGCAACCTACTCTTCCGAAAGTAGAAGAACAACCTTTGCAGTCAAATACGCAAAGTGAATAAACCAAGAGGAGCAGGTGATAAAGAATACTACCTGCTCCTCTTTTTATAGAAATATAATGTCCGTTAGATACTTTTGAAAGCTCGACAATATAAATTAGATAGAAAATAAACAGTAAGGAGATGGAGGATTTTGAGTAATTTATTTGATTTAAAAAACAAAAAGGTTTTATTTGGAATGATTGGTGTAGTTGTATTGCTAATTGGTGCAATTATTGGTGGTGTGATGTTTTTATTTAAGGAAAAACCAGTAGATTTGAAAGAGGTATCTTTTGATAATTTAATAAAAGTAGAATATCAAGTAATAAATAAAGAGTTCTCAAAAAATGATGTTAAACTCGTAATTGGCTCAACTAAATTGAAAGATGAAGATATGAAAGACCTTACTGATAAAGTACAAGATTTAACACATAAAAACGTAGAGCTTTTCTTCTTTGATAATAAAGAAAAAAGAGATGTACCAAAAGAGTTTTATGTAGATGGTTTAAAGAATAAAACAATTGCTACTGAAAAGCATCTTGAATTCTTAGTGTTTAACAGTATTCCTACAGTGGATAAAAACATGAACGCAACAAAAGATTGGAAGATTAGTAAGGCTGATATGAAAGATGGGCTTCTCTACGTAAACACTTCTATCAAAGGCAATAAAAAACAAGAAGACATCGTAGCTCAACTAAAAGGTCTTCAAGATATGGTTCAAAAATTAAATGCTGATAAAAATGTAAAAGATGTAGAGTTTACGGTTAATGCAGGAATTTCTAATACATATAAGTACAATACAAAATTTAGTACAG
>NZ_JAKUFQ010000188.1:0-4320 GCF_022663475.1 Bacillus cereus group sp. BfR-BA-01382 | reverse complement strand
CAATTGATATTTATCATCTTAATATCTATATTTTACATCTTCAAGAAATCCTTTCATATACCAAAACGGTTCGACCCCTAAAATATTTTATTCTTTCATTTCCTTTGATGCTTCTTCCATTGCATAGCTTAATCGAATCAAGAAGTCCTTACACTCTAATTGCTCTACTTCTGCTTCTATCATATTTCTTATCCTTTTCGCTTCAGGTTTGTTTTCTTCATTTGCTTTTAACTGTTTCTTTAGAAAGACAATCCTTCTCATATTTTCAATCACATACGGTTGCAAATTTTCTTTCATTTCTTCTGCATTCATAAGAACCACTCCGTTCAATCAGCATTTTCCTCATTATGAACATAATCATTACGATTCATTCATTTTCAAATTCATACATAGAAAAGAACCAATATCTATATAGATACTGGTTCTTCTACTAAAACACGATAATAGTCTTAGAAACCTCTTAATATCTCCCACCAACCTAAACAAATTAAAACTATACCTATTAATGCATTCAACATACCTTCCACCTCCTGTTTCGATAAGTAATTAAAGACTTATCCATACACGACTGTTGTCTGCGTACAAACTTCACACGTCTTCCCTTATAAGAATTACGTCTATATGAAAGTTAAAAAACACCCACTCTTTTCATAAAAACACACTTTATTTCCCATGACTCTTCTTATTTCCCATGTTTAATTGGCAAAAATAGCTCTGTTTCACATGAAATTCACTGTTTCTGGGACAAAAAAAGAAGAACACAGTGGGATTTTTCGTGTTCTTCTTCATTTTACTAAGTTCATAATATTCTTTTGTAGTCTACGAATCTTTCTCTGCCTGAAGTAAGACTTTGTATCTTGTATGACTTTATACCCGTCTGTTTGATATACAACCTCGTTATTTATAAACGTTTTCGGTATGATGTTTCTTAAATCTAAGAAACCAAACATTACCAAACACTCTACAAAGGCAATATCTCCTTTTATCATTCCTTTTGCAAAATGATAAAAATCAAAAGAATCTGTTCCGACTAAAAAGATTGTCAATATGAATGTAAATAAAACACCACCCATAGAGATAATGTTTTTCATTAAATACTTCCTTTTATTTGCATCTGTAATTTCAAAATAACAACGTCCTCCTACTCCTGTAAGAAATTGCAGTTTACCGATAGTAACGAGTTTTTTCTCTCCTCCTATCTGAATAGCAGTAATTTGATTCCCTGTAATGAAAACAAAAAATGCATGACCTAATTCATGAATAAGCACGATACATTTACTTGCAAAGAATATTTTACATACCAAAAATAAAATAACACCTATATAAGACATCATTTCCACGTTACGTCCTCCTAAATAAATTCAAATTGAATACCTAATTTGTAAATTTATTTATTATAGACTTTTGCGTGTATTCTTATAAAAAAAGAAAACTCCTTGCTTTTAGCAAGAAGTTATGTTCATAACATTGAGTTTTTACTTTAAAATACAGAACCGAACGGAATCCGCAAACATTCTAATAACACATAGTTTTTAATAAGAATAAGAGAAAATATTACACGTTTTTCAATAACACCAAGTTCTCAATAATAATAATAAGAGTGAATTCTGTTTGACGCATATTTTAATAACAATTAGTTCTTTATATACGATGAAAACCGATAAGTAAAAAGGGTCTATACATAGTTTAAATAACAATAAGTTCTTTATAAATTTCTTTGTATCCGTCAACCTTTTTTAATATTGATTGATTTTAATAACATAAAGTTCTTCTATAAAAGTGTATAGCAAAAAAAGAGTTTTAAATAACAATTAGTTCCCTGCTCCTATACAAAAAAGAAGCATGTTGCAGTAATAGAAAATTCTTCTTAATTTATTATCCTAATAATAATCCTTACGAGGAAATTCTGTATACAGCAAAACGGTTCGAGCTCAAAACTTTTCAGAGACTTTTTCAACATTATTTGTATAGTTAGAAAGAACACTTACACTTTCATTTTTCTTTTTGTCTTTTTGTCTTTCCTTACAATATCTCTTATCGAATTATCAATTCGTGTGTATGCTTTGCCATTGGAACTGAAATGACTCCTTCTCGTGTATTCTTATCCAGGAAGGACAGTATGTCTTCTTTATTATGCTCTGTTACTTTACATCCATCATTCATATACTTATCGGCTCTTTTCCTTTAGTTTTTGAACATCTATTATTAATTGATTGCTTAACTTAGACAAAGGTTCATCCGTGAAGCTAAAATCAGGTTTATTTTTTCTGTTTTCTTCCCGAAAAAATATACTATCAAAGTGTTTTTCTTTTCTTATGTAAATTCACCTTTTCTATTTGTTTTTCATTTTCATCTATTTTCTTAGAGCCCATCTTTTAATTTATCAATAGCATGTTCTTGTTTTTCTATTAATTCTCTTGTGTATTTAGCCATAGGTACTTCAATTGCTTCCAATTTCTCTTTTCGAATATAATCAGGGTAATTGAACTCTGATAATTTATTAACTATCTCTTCCTGAACGGATTTCTCAAGTATTTGAATCAATACTTGCGGTTTTTCCTTTAATAAAATTGACAACACTGGATGCTGTTTCACTTTAGATAAAAAAAAGAATTCATTCTCTGTGAATTGATAATCTTTCCTTGAATCCATATTTAATCAGCTCCCTTTATTCATTTAGATAATTGAAAGTATTTAAAGAAAAAAGCATGGATTAACCATGCTTTTATCGTCTTCTAAGTTTGCTAAACAAACGTTTATTTTCAGTTAATAATTGTTGAGTATGTAACGCTGTTGGGATTTGAACAACCTCACAGTTTGGGTCCTTGCTTAAAAAGAAGGGAATATTTTCTGTTTTTGAATCTCTTATTTGTTTTTCGTTTTCAATAACCATCATTTTGTTCATAATATCTCCTCCACTTCCTTTACCATTATTCTATCATATAGTTATTTTTTTAACCAACTATGAATAATAGCAAGGTCATATACATTCGATATGTCATTATCAAGCATTATACTTTTTTGACTTGTTACTACGATTACAATGTTTTCGACAATGGAGGTCGCTACCATTACCATATTCGTTTCTGGTTGCAACACCCCTTTTTCAACATTTAACTCATCATACTGCTCTTGTGAAATCTTTATTCCATATTGAGTCGTTAATTGTTGCATCAATACTTGCGGGTTATTGTTTTGATAAACATCAATTTTATAATCGCATAAATTAGCATACAAATTCATAATGCTACCTAAAGAATTCAAGTATTTAGCTGAAGTATTCATATCCACCTGCTTAAAGTAATTAGGATTCATACTTCTAATTACTGCTGAGAAGTTTGCGTCTCTTGCTTTGCCCATCTCAATCGTTTTCGTTAAATCTTTATTGTTTTTCTCAATGGCTGTTAATTCTGTTCCCCATATTTTTGATATTCGTGGCGTTTGAAAAATGGCTAAATCCACAAATACAAAGATAGAAACATATAATAGATAGTCCTGCCAATCTTTTGCATTAAAACCTACCGCATTAAAATGAATTCCCATCGCAAAAATCAATAAAAAATACCAGGTTTTTCGTAAATTATAAGTTAATTCTTCATAAACCGATGTCTTAAACCAACTCAAATACAACGAATATACCAAAAAACATATTGGGACAATCCATTTAAACTTTGCAATAAAACTACCAACTTTAAATAAACCTGTAAAAACACCAATTCCTGTAACCATAAAATATCACCTCTTTAAAATAAAAAGCAAATCAACTACATATATGTAATTGATACAGAATAATAAAAACCCTTTTTTAAAACTCATCTTTTTTACATTGTGAAATCATCACTCCTTTTTTATTAAATCTATATATTATAAGCAGGTCATGTTAGATGCATAAGATAAATCAAACAAAAATAAAAACAATGACTACAATAGTCATTGTTTTTAATAAATCATCCGATAACATATAGTTTTTATAAATTTCAAACACACTATTTTTCTGGAACAAATTCAACGTTAATTACATCGCCATAATCAATTTTCTGTTGCACTCTTTTTTTAATGTCCTCTGAGATTTCTGTGTTTAATTCTCCTGCTAATCTTTCAGCAATCTCCATTTGGTCTACAAGAGTCTCTACAACTAAACTTGGGGCATTTTCTTTTTTCAAATGCTCTACTGCTTTCTTAGTCCGATTGGCAAATCCATTCAAAGCATTCATCGTAACTTCTTTTTCTTTTAACTGCCTAATATTCATCCGAATATTTCTCCTCAATTTACTATTCTTTTAACAACATATAGTTCAATATAAATAATTAAGAAAGAAC
>NZ_JAKUFQ010000187.1:0-4331 GCF_022663475.1 Bacillus cereus group sp. BfR-BA-01382 | reverse complement strand
TGAAATTGAAGATATTAAACCATTCCATTATGTTTATTTAATTGAAGCTATCGTGGATGAGTATGATGTTATTATTCTCGACACAAACTCCTCATTAGCTCATGTCACTACATATCCGTTGTTAAGATTGTCTAATACTGCTTACTACATTATTAATCTGGACTTTAATAACGTTCGAAATAATGCTCGTTATAAAGAAACCCTAAAAGATTTAGATGTGTTAGATAGAGTGAAATACATTCTTAATGAAGATATTGAAGATACTGGAGCATCTAACGAGAATGAAGGAGAAAAATTAATCTTCACTTCTGAGCACTTAAGTCAAACTGGTTTTGATGTAGATGTAAAAATACCATTGCTACCAAAGAATATTTTCTTAAATAGATTATATGAAGGGACACCAGTAGTATTAGATAATAACGAAAATACATTAAAGGCACGATTAGAATTTGCAAAATTAGCTAACCAGATTTGGGAAATGGAAAATTTACAATTCTTAGAACAAGAATATGAAAACTTAGACAAATCGAAAGAACGAAAAAAGCGTTTCTAATTGAAACGTCTTTTTTTTATGTCAAACAAGGTAAACCCACTTGTTTGTTATATTTCATCCCCTTTTTATCTACAACAACAATAGCAAATAGAAAAAAGGGGGAATTTGAAATGGCAATGGAAACAGATTTCAAATCACTAAGAAAAGACTTACAACGGGTAAAAGGTACAAAAAATACTTCGGGAGTGTTAGGATTTGAAGATGCTTTAGAACTCGTTAGGGGGGAAGTAGCGAAGAAATTAACAACTGAGATGGATGAACAAAAAGAAGAAATAAAAGAAGATGCCATAATTAAAGACAAGAAATATCTCAGAAAGCGAAAAGAAGATTATAAAAAAAGAATTGAATCTATTGTATATGGTCAAAACATAAAAGTTAGAGGTTATGAAAATAACATAGAGTTATTCATTGCAGAAATGGTTGAGGAATTTTCGGGATACTCAATTTTAGCTGATGCTCAGAACAACCCTGGTGTATCGGATATATTTTGCCTTAAATGGAATAAAATCTATGTAGAGCAAAATGGTGTCAATGTTAAATATCATAAGACATTTAGAAGTGCAGAACATTATAAAGCGTTTGTTGATAGATTGGTTCGAGAATCAGGAAACGAGATTAACAATGGTAATAAGAAAATTGTTAACTTTGAGCTATATGGTGATAGATATACTGCTACATCTAAGGCTGTTTCGCCTAAAGATTTCTCTTTAACAATTCGTAAACATAAAGAAGACCAACTGCAATTGAAAGATATTATTGCTTTCAATGTAATGAGTCAAGAAATTGCAGACTTATTAGGTACGATAATTTTAGGTGAATGTAACGTTATTTATGGTGGATTAACAGGTTCAGGGAAAACGACATCTATTCGTGCTTTATTAGACCACTATGTATCACAAGCAAATAAAAGAATGTTAGTTTGTGAAGATACGCAAGAGCTATTCCCAAAAAATGACCATACGTTAGAGTTAGTATCCGTAAGAAATGATGACCCTAAATTAGAAATTACATTGCAAGAAATTATCTATACTGCATTACGTTTAAAACCGAAATATATTTGCGTTGGTGAGGTTCGTGGCTTAGAAGCGGAAAGTGCGGTAGAGGCTATGGAAACAGGTCACAGTACGATATTTACCATGCATGGGGGTAAACCTATGAACATTGTAAATAGGCTTGTAACAAAATATCTGAGTGCTATGCCAACGTTAGGCATTGATGTAGTAGAGCGTATTATAGGTAGTGCAGTTGATTATATCGTATTACAAGATGACATTCCTGACATCGGAAGAAAAGTAACAAGTATTACAGAGGTTAGCTTTGACTTCGAAAAAGGTAGAGTCGCTTTAAAAACGATTTTTGAATATGACTTCTTAAAAGGAGACTTTGAAATGGTCAATAAAATCTCTCAAGAAAAAGCAAAAAATATGCTACGAAGAGGTGTGAAAATTGAGACGTTGAAACCTCTTGTTGAGGGATGGTCTGAAGAGTTAAAAATTGCATAAACATGTCTTACTAAAAGAGAGCTTGTTCTTTATGACAAGCTCTTTTTGTAGAACGATATTCGCCAATGAAAGACTATTAAATAATTTTCAAAATGTAATAATAAAATAAAGAGATGCTGAAAAGGAACATGAGCATAAAAAATAAAAGGTGGTGTTGTATATATGGGATATGCGATAGTTGTATTTACAGTTTTTATGTTAGCCATTATTTTCATTTCTACCAAAGAAAAAATGAAAGAAGATAAATCAGTGTTAACAATGAGAAAATCTCAAGCATCTTCAAAGTTAAGGGAAAATGCATTGAAATTAAAGTTAGAAAGAATGGTAGAAACAAAAGCGAAAGTTTCCACAAAGAATACAGTAGAAACGATGTGTTTACAAGCGGGGTATAAATTGACATATGGTGAATTTAAATTAATGTCGTTCACATCTGCTATTGTACTACCAATCCTTGTACTGGTGATGACATCAAACCCAATTTTAGCTTGCTTATTTATTATGGTAGGGTATATGATTCCTGGTCAAATTATTGCGTTTATTAAAAATAGACGATTGAATATGATTGAAGAACAAGTTGGTTCATTTATGAATTTAGTCGTAGAACGTTATAAAGCCCAAAATGATTTCCCTAAGTCTATAAAAGAAAGTCTATATGATTTCAAGGGGCAAGAACCTATGTACAGTGAAATTAGACAAACTGTATTAGATATCGAGTTAGGGATACCAACAACAGATGCAATGGATAACTTAGCAAGACGTACAGGAAATAAATATTTAGAAAGATTATCTAACTATTATCAAATTGCTATGACCTTGGGTACAGAGGATGCAAGAGAAAACTTATTAGGTGAAGCATTCCAACAATTTGAAGAGAATCGAAAAATGAAATCTACTCTAAAAAAAGAAATAGCAGGACCTGTACGAGAAGCTTATATTATGGTTGCGGCCATTCCTCTGCTTATTAGCTATCAAATTGCAACCTCTGATAGTTATGTAGATTTTATGTTAAACACGACACCAGGGAAAATTGGTTCAACTGTAATTTGTGCAATCATTATGGGGTCTATTTGGTTCATTAATAAAAAAATTGGTGCACCATTAGAGTAAGAAGGGAGATGTTTTCGATATGGTAATAATGAAGTATATTTTTATGATTTTGGGGACGATATGTTTTCTGTTTTTTATTCGAAACGTTTTCATGTTCCTTTTTCTAAATGAAAACCATTCAACACATAAAAAACGGTTAAAACAACTACAATTCAATAATAAGGAAGAGTTAACAAATGATGAACAAACAAGAGCGTTTATCGACAAAGTAACAAGACCTGTATTGAAATACGTTGTACCTAAAATGAAAGTTAGAGATAGCCAAGAATTAGAAAAAGATTTAAAGTTAACGAAATGGGATAAATACTTTAATGCGAGTCAATATATCGCAATGAATATTACTTTGAAAATTATAGGTGTAGTTGCTCTAATTATACTAATACCTGTATCCGTTCCATTTGCATTAATATGGTTCTCTGCCTTTTTCTTCTTATTTGGATTTCTGTTTAATAATTCAGTTACAGAAGCGAAAGAGAAATTGCTTGGAGGATTTCCAGATTTCATCCGTATTACAAGAGGATATTTAACAGCAGATATTTCATTTACAAAAGCTGTTGAGGGTAGTATTCCTTATGTAGGTGACGCATGGAGACCGCTTCTTCAGGAGTTTATTGTAAATTGCGATATCCATTCTGTAGAAAAAGCAATTGATAAATTAAAAGACCAAGTTGATGTGTTTGCGGTAAAAGAATTATTATCTCTTGTACGCTTAAACTTAGAACAAGGTGTTGACGTTAGAGAAAGTTTCGAAAGACAGATTGATAAAGTAAGAGAAATGCAACTGGAAGCCATTATGAATAAAATTGCGAAACGACAATTGTTAGCGATGGTATTACAGGGACCACTATTACTTACATTAATTGGTGCTTTTGGATTGCCAACATTCTATTCTATGACAACTCTATCATCTATGTAAGTTATGTATTAGACAAGGTTCGGACAATAGTTCGACCTTTTTTTGTTATAGATGTTATCTATTTACAGTAAGATGCATTAGTAAAAAATAATTAAGGTTATAAACGATAGTAAACAGGTATTGAACAAGTTTCAGACGGTTTAATCGTTATAAACAAGATGTAACTTTAATACAATAAGATAATAAATTTGAGAGGGGATGTTGCAATGAATAACTTAATGAATCGAGCAAAATTTGTATTAAATGGAGAAGA
>NZ_JAKUFQ010000186.1:0-4496 GCF_022663475.1 Bacillus cereus group sp. BfR-BA-01382 | reverse complement strand
CAAACTGTGTACCTGCTCCACTTCGCACTTTTAACACATCTGCTGTTACTACATAACTACCATTTGAAGATACTTGAGTTTGCGTATTACCTCCTGTGTGAGGGTCTGAAACAACTAACTTATCTCCAATATGTAGTACGTTCGATTGCAAACCACTCCACTCCCGAACTTTGTTGTAATCTACACCATATTTATTGCCAACATCCCAAAGTGTATCCCCTTTTTGAACAGTGTGAGTCATCGCTTCTGCATTTACTGTTTGACCAAACATCCCTAAAGCACCTACAACCACGCACGTACCTAATCCTACAATTGACTTTTTCATTTATTACAGCTCCTTAATTCATTTCGTTCATTGACTATAGTAAATATGTTAACACGTGCAAATACTATAGGCAATGTATTTTTAAAAAATAACAGACGAATAGTCAATGAATTTAAAAACAAAACCCCTCCGAAACATAAACCTATATACACAAAAAAGAAAAGACCTTCTTTTACAAAAAAATAAACAATAAAAAAAGGATAGTAGAACATATTGTCTACTACCCTAAAATTTATGATGCTAACCAACGAGAGAAGAAGTTTAGCAATTCTGGAGCGAATAACACACCAGTATATACGAAAACGGAAATCCCCATTCCAAGAAGACCTTTCCCTACGAATCCAATTAAAGCTACGATAGCAAAAACAATAAATGCAATTACAGCTAATGGCTGAATAAAGGTTTGTAAGAACTTAACTACGTCATATCCTTTTCTTTCAGCCCAATTACTTGCTTGGTCAATAGAAACTGATGGCACTTCTTTATCTGGGGCATAATCAAATTTCCTACTATTTGTTTTAATAGCATCTCTATTGATTGCCTCTACCTTATTAGTTGTCACGCTCTCTTCTGCGTGAGCCTGTATTTGGACAAGTGGTAAAATGAGTAATACCGCAATCCAAAATGCAAAGAAGAGATTTTTTGATTTTTCAATAACATGCATAGTTGCCACCACCTTTTCATTAAAATCTATATATTATAGATATAAAGATAGGTTTTCATAACCATGCATTGTCGAATTAACTCAAAAAAGAGTATGAAATTTTATATCTCATACTCTTTGTGTTTCATCGTTCTTAATCCATATTGTCTGGTATTAATTCTTCCACTGTTTCATCAACTAACTTCCACAAATAATCATTTGAGAATCCCCATTGTTTATAAATAATTTCCTGACATCTATTGCTTAATATAGCTCTATTACTCTCTTTATTTGAGAAATTCATTTTTTTGAATTCCTCTTTTACTAAAGTTATTACTCTCGTATCTAATTCTGTATTATTTACTTCTTTTTGCTGTTCTTTTTCCAGAATCTCAACTAATCGTTCTTTTTCAGTAGTTGTTAAAGACAATAATTGACCACCTTTGATTTTATTAATCATTTTAGTTATCATAATATTCTCTCCTCTTTAAATATAATTTATAAATTATAAATACCTAATTTTTATTCTGCTCATGTATTTTAGATTAATAAATCGGAATTTATAATTCATATCCATTAACAAATAAAAAAGAAGTACAATACCCTATTCCTGCGGATTCTTAGCACTTCTTAGTTGCTCTCATTTTTACAATACGTTAAGCGTTTCATCTATTTGCACGTCTAAAATCACCATTCCATAAATAGAAAGTATTATCTCTTATAAGGAGGTAATTCTTCTTCCAGTTCCTCTACATCATTCATTAAGTCATCTACCCTATTTCTTAATCTCTTTGTTCTTTCTTTTTCTAATTTAAGTGCTGTTTCAAGTTCTTTTGTAATAAAAATAAACCTCTTAGCCAATTCTCGCAAGGCATCTTCTGTATATTTCTCACTTCTTAGTAATTCATCTAATTCTTCCATAGATAAATTTGTCAACTTTTTTGTATCAACAATGACTTCGTTCATTCTTTTACACCTTCCTGCTTTAAATCGACTTTTTCTTTACTCTCTTCTTTAGGATTTTCAGATTTTTCTCCATAAACATTTTTGATAGTGGTATTCCAACTCTCAAACCAAGTATCAGATTTCTTTTTTTCATCTTTCATGTTATCAACACTTCAATTAGTAAATCTTTACTTAATTTCTTCATTTTCTTTTATATATTATCATCTCTTATTATAATATGAGATTCCTATATAATTTCCGTTCTTTTTCCGCACCTTCCACAAGTAACTATCATACCATCAGGCATGGGTTCTGCTTTAAAATTATCACCACAAATTTCTTCCGTTAAATCTATAAACGTGTCATGGCTTTCGCTATGGTATTTTTCTTCCACTTTATAAGATTTCTCATTCTTGCAGTTACAAGTTAATGTAAATGATAGCTTCATAATGTATCCTCTTTGTAGTATGATATTCTAACATTTATATACTTTAAATAATTTCTACTTTTTTTGTAATCTTTGACCAATACGTTTTATCTTCTTCATTTCCAGGATGTCTATACTGTGTTGTTGGATTTGTTGCACTAAACCCTTGTTTTCGATATTTATTGATTTCTTTATTAACGACATCATATTCCTTGTCTTCAACATACATTTCTGTAAGTTCAAATTTTTTAATTTCTACTTTCATAGTAATTTCTCCTTTCATACTCCTTTATCTCAAATATCCTATGAGGAGAGATTTATAGCGATTCCCTTAAGTACAGAACCACCCCCACAGCTAAAGCGGTGGGAGTGGTTAGGTTACTATTTTTAATCTTAAATCTTTTCATTTCTTTTTACAATCTATTGCGACTAATTCCACTTTTTACACAAGTCATCATCATCTACTTCTTTATGTATTTTATTTTCTACACAAATCAGTTGTGTACCCGTAGTCATAGAATGCGAACACGACAAACAAGAATAGTCTGACTTTCCAATCCAACGAGAATCATTTTCTTTTTTCAACTCTTTGATTAATTCACCCTTAGTCATTTTTGTATTCCCTTCCTGTTATTTCCCATTTTACATCACTATACTTTCCCTCGCCTCGAATAATTGACGGGACTTCAGGTTGTGTTGCATCAAACTCTGCCATTTGTTCAATTGTCATACCTTCATCATAAGCTTCCTTATTCGGCTCATATTCCCATGTTACAGTCATGGTTAACTTAATCTTCTCTGTCATTACATTCCCTGCTTTCACTACTTATGCTTGTTTTATTTATACTTTAATTATTTTTCTTTTGTTTTTTGTTATATAACATGACGTACAATCCACTATCCTCTTGATTTTCTATCCCATGTAAAATAATTGATGTCCAATAACCATCTAAAATCATACGTTTAATAAATAGTCTATCAAGACCACCATTTTGAGGGAATCCACTGTACTCAAACTCTTGCTCATCCAATGCATGTGAGCAATTCTCCTCGAATCCATAACATCCAAATATTCCTTGAAAGACATCTTCTGTATCACTATTTTCTTCGAAGCCATTTTCAAAGATAACTGTTACTTTGTCCGTAGAACAAATTTTTTGGAACATTTCTCTATATTCACCTTGAAAATCAATCAAACCTGTCATTTTTCTGTTAGGCGTACTATTTCTTGTAAGGGACGAAACAATCTCCCACGCTTCCTTTGGTAACACATAATTTAAATCATTATTTGTATAAGAAATCATAATACATTCTCCTCCGTTTAAATAAATCTTAATATTTTCATTAACAATAGTCAATTAAATATATACATACATCATTACTCAATCTCTCCTCTTTTAATTATTTCAATGTAAAATACCTGTTTTTTTAGATTTGTATTATTATATGTGATTAAAATGTAGACATTCTATAGAGAAGTAAAGGTTATCTTCATAACTTTAGGGTGTTTCTTGTTTTGAAACAAAACATACTTTTATTACAATAAAAAAAGAGGGAGAATGTCTCCCTCTTACTTTATTATTTCAATGCACGTCCCACGCTTGTAACACTTCCCCAATTGTTAATTTTAGAAACTTTGATTCTATCATTTGATTGAGGAGCATGAATGTATTCATTATTACCAATATACATCCCTACATGGTGAGCAGGTTGTCCCCAGAATACTAAATCTCCTGGTTGTGCTTGGTCTTTTGGAATGTTTGTAGCCCATGCTTGCTGTTGTCTTGCTGTACGTGGGATATTCAGTCCCGCTTTTTTAAAGCCATACTGCATAAAGCTTGAACAGTCAAATCCAGGTGATTCTACAGGATACCCACCAATCCAAGCACCTGTTTTTCTCGCAGGTTCCCATTCGCCATTTGCTAATTTTTTAGGTGGTATACTTCCACCCCATGCATACCAAGAACCAATAAACTCTTTTAAGTATCCATAAATTTCTTGGGCTTTTTGGCTACCTTCAATACTCATAGGACCTCCGCCACCAGGAGTGGAAGTTCCATTTCCCCCACCAGTTTGTGTACCTTCACCAGTAACGAATGGTGTTGCATCTACACGTTGCCCTTTATAAACAACTTCTAAATGCATGACTTCTCCAC
>NZ_JAKUFQ010000185.1:0-4574 GCF_022663475.1 Bacillus cereus group sp. BfR-BA-01382 | reverse complement strand
TCCCGTTACCCCTGTTGCTCCCGTTATTCCAGTTGGGCCTGTAGTTCCTTCCCCTGTCGCACCTGTTGCTCCTGTATCTCCTGTTGCCCCCGTCGGACCTTGGATTCCTTGAATTCCCTGTGGACCTTGCACTCCTTGTGCGCCCGTCGCTCCTTGAATTCCTTGTACTCCTTGCACACCTTGGGGACCCATCGGACCTGTTGGACCAATCTCCCCTTGAGCACCTTGCACTCCTTGGGGACCCTCTGGACCCGTTGCTCCTATTTCCCCTTGTATCCCTTGAATTCCAGTTGCTCCTTGTACTCCAGTTGCTCCCGTTATCCCTTGCACACCTTGTATTCCCTGTATTCCTTGTGGACCTTGTGGGCCTGTTGTTCCTACCGGTCCTTGAATACCTTGTATCCCCTGAGGACCCTCTGGACCCGTTGCTCCAACTGGTCCTGGCACTCCTTGTATTCCTTGCGGGCCCTGAAGTCCCTCTGGGCCTTCTGGACCTGTTGGTCCTATATCACCCATCGGACCTTGTATCCCTTGAACTCCCTGTGGTCCCGTTGCTCCTGATGGCCCTGGTACTCCTTGTATTCCTTGTGGACCTTGATCTCCTGTTGCTCCTGTGACCCCTTGAGGCCCTATAGCCCCCTGTATACCTTGTGGACCTTGATCCCCTGTTGCTCCCGTTACCCCTTGAATACCCTGAACCCCTTGGATTCCTTGTTCACCAGTTATTCCTGTCGGACCAGGAATACCTTGAATCCCCTGCGGTCCTTCTGGACCTGTTGGGCCAATTGACCCTTGAATACCTTGTATTCCTTGCAAGCCCTGTGCTCCCGTACTTCCAGTCGGACCTGTAGTTCCCGTTGCTCCTGTTACACCTGTACTTCCTGTAGCCCCAGTATCCCCCGTTGCTCCAGTCGCACCTGTACTCCCACTCGGTCCGCCACCCGGACCTGTCGCACCAGTTGGCCCCGTCGGGCCAGGAGGTCCTCCAGATGGTCCAGTTATCCCAGTTGGGCCTGTTATTCCAGTCGGACCTGTTAGCCCCTGACCCGTTGCTCCGGTTGCACCTGTATTTCCACTCGGTCCTTGTGTTCCTTGTATCCCTTGTGCTCCTTGTATTCCTTGTGGACCAGTTGCACCCGGTAACCCTTGGACGCCTTGAATTCCTTGAGGTCCCTCAGGTCCTGTCGCTCCAATTGGCCCTTGCAATCCCTGTATCCCTTGTATACCTTGTGCCCCAGTCGCTCCCGTTGGACCAATCGGACCTTGTAACCCTTGCACACCTTGAGGTCCTGTCGCTCCAGTTTCTCCTTGTGGTCCTCTCAATCCTTGTGCTCCCTGCTGCCCTTCTGGTCCAGTTGCACCTATTGGTCCAACTGGACCTTGAATCCCTTGCACACCTTGAGGTCCAGTCGGACCCATCTCTCCCATTGGACCTTGAAATCCTCTCGGTCCTTGCGGTCCAGTCGGACCTTGTGGACCTGTTGGACCAGTAATCCCTATACCCGTAAATCCAGTTGGAACAGGAGGAAAAGTAGGACCAATAAGTTCTGGTGGAATTCTAAAATTAGATTGTTGTTTCCCTTTATTATCACGATTCTTCACACTTTCACCACCTACAAACCGTCTTTTTCATAATAAATAAACCTCTTCTTAATCTATTTACAAAAATAATCTCCAAGACTATTTTTATTTCAAATAAATAAAACTCCCTTAATTCCTTAAGGGAGTCCTGCAATTGAATCCATATTATCTGTATTAGGGACAGCTTGCGCTATACCCGATGTATTTACACTTTGCCCCATATTTGTTCCTGTTACAGTACCAGCAGGGGTGCCCCTTGTATATGTCGTCGTCACCGAATCTCCCGGCTGTAAACAAAGCTTCGTTTCTGTCCCTATTACTGTAACAACATCAATCCAAGTACACCCCATTGAACCACTATACGATTTCGTAGCAGTAAATGAAGTATCACTCAAATTATCACCTGTAAATATATTCCCAGTATTATTAACAATAACAAACTCTTTTATATGCGCAGGCATAATTACACTCTACCTTTCCTTTATGAACCTAACGTACGTGTACTCGTTGCCAAAGGCGGAAGAAATACCGATGTTCTAATCACCGCTTCTGGCTGTCTTTTTCCATTTAAAAAAATAGCCGCACTCGATCCTCCAGCTCCTGCATATACTTTCGCCACAGCTAAAGGCGAGATATCATAACAGTCACCAACATTAACAGCTCCTGTATTATTAATAATTTTTACTTTACGCAAATTAACCCCCATTTACCCCTCCTCCTTTTTTATACTGTATGCAAAAGAAAAAAACTTGAAACAGACTCGTTTCAAGTTTTTAACTATTAACTATTTCGTTTCACCTTCATATTGAAGCATACCGCCAACCATGTTCACTGTTTTAAATCCTTGCTCATTTAAATAATGACATACATTTTCACTGCGCATTCCTGAACGACAAATAAAGATATATTCATTCTCTTTATTAAAGAAGTCTACTTTATGTGGGATATCGCCCATTTTAATATGTACAGCTTCTGGAATCTTTCCTGCCGCTACTTCTTCATCTTCTCTTACGTCTACTAGAAATAACGTTTCTCCATTTTCTAAACGCACTTGTACCTCTTCTGTAGTAATTGTTTTAACTTCTGTCATATGTAGTTCCTCCTTATATACAATAAAACCTTTAGTTTCTTTTCCACAAACATTCTCTACCAATTTTAGCATGCAAAAGAAAGAACGCAAAGAATCGAAAAGCTATTTCTCAATTTTCTCGCAAAACTTATTCTTTACAAACATAACTAGCACATTGTATCCTCAATATACTTGTTTTATGAAAGGAGTCGATTAAAATGTCGCTTTTTCTTTTCATTATGGGCATTGTGTTCTTAATCGCTGCAATTATTGCACTTAGTATGCAAAATAATAAAAAGATAAAATCTCCCCAAGAAATGTCATTCTTATTTCTATTACTTAGTATAGCGTTCTTCGGCATAGCAATCGCTACATATATATTCCGTCTACAAATCATGTAAAAAAAGGTGCCTACTACACATATTGCACCTTTTTCACATAATTTATTTCCTACACAAAACTAGATACTTTCCGATTTAAAAATTCATAAATTTTCTTTTCAAATAAATGAATATCAAATGCTCCTGCCATATGCCCATTTATACTTTCTATCTCATACACTTCCGCATATTTTCCTTGTTTTTGCAAAATGTCTACCATTTTATAATTATAACGTGGCGGCTGAAGCAAATCTTGTTTGCACGGAATCATAAGTACATTCGCTTCTATGTTAGAAAGAGATTCTTCTAGTGAAGAAAACCCATGTGCAATATCATGCAATAAAACCGCCTTCGCAGTATACATCCATGAATTTGCATCTACTAACTCTATACTTCTATATGTCGCTTTATTTATCTCTTTTTCAAATGATGTTAATGTAGAAAACTTTTCATAAGGTTCTATCTCTATACTATTACGAGGAAATGCCATTTCATAAAAATGCTCATCAAACGCATTCATAAACATCATTCTATTTGCTAAATGAAGCCCCTTTATCGGCTGCTCTTCTCCGTATTTTCCATCTTTCCAACTTGGATCCAGTTGAATTGCCTCAATCGCATTTTGTGCTACGTTTACAGACGTAATAATTGGATTTTGTGGGTTCGTAATAACGCCAATCATCCGCTCTACCATATGTGGATAGTGAACCGCCCATTGTTGTGCAATCATTCCCCCCGCCGACGGTCCGATTACAGCGTGTAACCTTGAAATTCCCATACCTTTTATTAACTCATATTGCATACGAGCTACATCAAGAAATGTAAAAACCGGAAAATCCATAGCATATTCTTCTCCAGTTTCTGGGTTAATCGATTTCGGTCCTGTTGTAATCACATATGGATTCTTCACCTGCACATTACAAAGATTATCCGTACATATAACAAAATACTTATTTGTATCAATTGCTTTTCCAGGTCCAATGAGCCCATCCCACCAACCAGACTCCTCATCATGCACTGTATATTTTCCTGCCGCATGACTTGTTGCACTAAAATAATGACAAACCAAAATCACATTTGACCTTTCTCTATTCAACGTACCATATGTCTCGTATCCCATTTGAACAGGAATTTCCCTACCATTTTCAAACGTAAATTCTTTTAAAACAAACTTCTCCTTTTTTACAATTTGCACAGACTCTCCCTCTCCCCGTTATAGTATGAACTGCTTACTAAAGGTTTTTTTCTATGTAAACCAATCTCCTCCTTCTTTTCATAAATAAATGAATAATATACAAAATTAGCCACAAAATAGCACTATATTACACAATTAAAGAGGGCATACATATGATTTGGAATTGGTTTCGTAAGAAAAAAAAATCAAATACAACAGAGGCAAAAGAAGCCGATAACTGGGAGCAGCAGTCTAACAATCCAGATGACGATAACAAAGAACAGACTAGAAGTATGAAACATACTAAAGGTAAAAATAACGAGCAAGATGACTCTTCTCAAGAGAAACAGCAAAACTCTAAGCAAGATGA
>NZ_JAKUFQ010000184.1:0-4663 GCF_022663475.1 Bacillus cereus group sp. BfR-BA-01382 | reverse complement strand
TTTGAACTGCATCATAGTTGTTGAAATGTGGATTTCATTGTCGGATAAAAAGCATTCAAGCTCTTTTGACTTATCTTCTTTTAACAGACGAATCATACGAGCCACTACCTCTTTTTCAATATAAAAAAGAGATTTATTATCAATATTTGCACTTATAGTTTTTTGAATGACTTGATGTAAACTTGTAGCACAAAACTCAATTGAATTGTCAACATTTACTTGTAAGTAACTCGTTCCTTTTAAGTAAGTCTTCTTAACAGCAACTGCACATTCGTAAATACTGTTATGTAAAACCTCTTTATTTATAGAAAATAATTTATTACTCGAAATCGAAAAACCACTCTTTTCATACTCATTGACACGTTGAATTCTTTGAGGCTCATAAAATCCATCATCAATTTTCAGAAATTCCTCTTCAGATTCAAGCGTTAGTAGTACATTTTTCTTAAATGAAGCCTTAAAAACGCTTGTGATTTCTTCCAATGAAACTGTGATTTCCCCTGCTGTTATGACATTGGCATTGCTTACAAAGGTCATAACAGGAAAATCTTCGCTATCTCCCACAAAGACGACTTTTTCTTTTTCAGCAATCATTGTAAAAGTACCGTATTCATCATCTTTCGATTCCTTAGAGGTCAACATTTTTTCTATCATTCCAAAAGCTTTACGTATATCATTTTTCTTCGCTTCAAAAATCATGTGTTCACCTTCTTTTTTATTGACTATAGTAAATTATAACACATTTCATTTACGATACAAAACAATAATTACCCCTCTTTTAAAATAGTGCAATCACTTAATGGTAACCAACCCGAATGCTCTAATTCAATATTTGTATAAATACGTACATTTCCATACGTGTCAATATCCACTACATCAAACTCTTCTCCAATATACTTGTGATACCATATGTGTTCTACTGGAGCTTTTTTAATACGAATTCTTTTCGGAACTAATCTCAATCTGTTTTCTTTTAAACCACCATTCAAAACTGTTAATTCCACTTTCTACACCCCCTTACCGATTAAATTGTTTGTATTCAAAAATTATCTATTGTTTGACCTTCATAGAAATCGAAATATTCTGTAGTGTAAGTTTCAAGCTCACCCAAATCATTTTCAACCTGAATTAAGTCGCCACCTACACATTCTTTTACTACATATACTTTGTTACGAGTTAAATGAAAGTCACTTTCGTTAGAAACTACTAAATCAAAAACATCTACTTGCTCTCCATAACAACTGCCTCGTTTCATAAAATACTTCCTCCTTGTCTTTATAAATCGTTCATTCACTATGAAAAGAACCATTAGCTATTAGTTTTTAAAAGAACACAATTCAATTGTTGAATTTAAATTTAAGAATTGTAATACTTTTTCATTCACGATTGAAAAATCCACTTCTCCAGGATAATTGTTGTTGTACCAAGTCTGCGTTGGAATATCAAAATAAACTGTTCCATAATTCTTCTTGTCATTGATATTTACATACTGTCGTTTCATTAGTTTCGTACTGGAAACTTTCTTCTCCCAATATTTCACTCGCTTTACGAAAATTTCAGGTTGCGAAACCTTTTGAACAGGCTGAACTGGAACTGGTTCTTCTTTTACTACTGGTATTTCACTTGCAAACCTACGTTTGAGTTCTAATAAACAATAGCCAGTCGCTTCTGCATCCTCGTATGCTCTATGACGATTCTTATTTAGATAGCCAAACGTTGTACAAAAATCATCAAGCTTATATTTTCCTTTGGTAGGACAAAAATGTTTAAATACTGCAACGCTATCCAATACCTCATTTTTCGGATGTATACCTACTTTTTCAAAATAAAATAATAAGAATCTATTCCAATCAAACTTCGCATTATGAGCTACAACTAAAAAACCATCAATAAATTGTTGAAAAATGGGTAACACCTGACCGTAGACTGGTTTTCCCTGAACCATATCATTTGTAATCCCTGTTAATTTTGTGATATTTGCAGGGATTTTCATTTCAGGATTAATCAATTGACTATATGTATCTACCAATTTACCGTCAACGTATTTTACAGCACCAATTTCTGTAATGCGTCCACCCTTCATTGGAGATAATGCAGTTGTTTCAATATCCAATACTACAAAATTGTTACGTCCTAATAGATTAAGCATCCTTTGTGTTTCTTTTTTTGTCGCCATAATAAGTAATCACCCTTTGTAAAGTTCTTTCACATTGACTATTGTCAACAAATTTATTTTACAGCTAACTATAGTTAAAATCAATAATTATTTATTGACTATAGTAAAAAAATACATTGCATTTAAATGCAACGTATTTTTTTTCGTTTTAGTTTTAATTACTTATAATTTTTCCGCATTCAGAACATTTCTCTTTCCGAATTTCTTCCGTATCAAATGGGTCATGTATTGGATGTGTTTCTTTATGAGGACAAAGGCTTTGCATCTTTTCTAATAAATAATTTTCTTTTTCATACATTCTTGCTAACTCTTCTTGGAAGAGCCCATACTCCTCTTTCGCTTTTTCATAAGCAGTCATCTCTAAGGAATCTTTCAATTCATCGCCTTCCCACTTCATTTCACACTTTAATAAGTCTTTCGCTGTAGACTTCTTGTTACTTCGTAAAACACTATCTATCTTAGCTTCTCTTGCCATTTCTCTTAATTTATTCATTTTTAATACACTCCTTTTTAATTTCAACAATTCTTTGACCTTCCAAACCAATTGAAATATCAATTATCAGGAAATTCACTTCATAAAGCATCTCAATTTGCTTTTCTGTATTAGGCATAGCCTTTAGACGATTTAACATACGCAACCCAAAATTCCTCGCAGATGTTGTCAGAATTGAACTACCCCCTTGTAAACCTGATGTTACTGCAAGAAAATCCTCATCAGCCATTAATTCACCAATAATTAATCTGGATGGCTCATTAGAATCTTGCAAGAATCGTAAACTCCTCATACTAAAATCTCCGTCATCTCGAATAAGAAGATTCTTATTCTCAAAATCAATATTTGGCGAAATCTCAGGATGATTTTCTATTACCACTGACTTTCGTTCTGGGAATCTCTCTAATTGGTACTTAAGTAAAGCATTTAATAATACAGTCTTTCCCACTCCAGTAGTTCCTGTAATTACTATATTTTTATTTTCATGAATCGCCTTTTTAATTTCTTCTATTTGTACAGATAAGAGATAATCACAACTATCAATATTTTCCAATGAGAAGGTTTCATTTTTTAATATAGAACGAATCCACTTTCCATTACGTAACGTTTTTACATATTCCTCATTCTTCATCCGTTCGTCATTATACGTGTCTGGATTATCCAGCGCCATTTCAAGTAGCCTCGTTAATGGCTCTACACCTTCCTTCCTTAACAGTTCAATCAATCCTTGTTCTTTCGTATCCAATCTCATTACTTTTGTTTGTTCTTTCATATCAACACACCCTTTTCTTATTTTTATTATTAGCTTGTAACTTGGTTACATTGTAACTCTTTTATTTACTATAGTAAATAAAATTATTGTTCTATAACCACATGATTTTAAAAACACACTTTACTGCAAGGATTCTAAAGGCAATAAAAAAATGATAGCATTATCGCTATCATTCTTTATTAATAGTTCCTTATAAAATTATCTAAATATTGTCGTTGACCTTTATAGTTGAAATAATGGCCACTATCATTTGAATACAGTCGTAACAAGAAAAATACATGCTCTCCATTCACAAACTCATAACCAAACACAGAATCATTTATGCCATATACAATTTTACAAACAACAAGCCCGAATCCTGTATAACTTAGTGCATTATATCCAAAAGATTCTTTGTTCATTTTCCCTTCTTTAAACTCTTGTATTAGTTCTTTTTTAGTCTGCATTTCTATTTACACTTCACTTTCTTTAAGATTTTTAAGGGTTTTAGTGTGTCAAAGAACTCATTTTCGTCTGATTCTGTTGCGAGAATTCCATTTCTTGATAATTGATACGCACAACGATATACTTCAGGCAGATAAAGCCCCATTTCAACCATCTTCCCTGTCATTTCAGTTACTTCTAATGTAATCGTGTCCATCAGCTTACCTGATTCCGTGTACATCCGATATGTAGCAGTGAAAGAAGCTTTTGGGACTCCATCCACTATTATGTTTTCTTGCTTCTCTTGTGTTGTTTGAACAATCACACGTTCTTTATGTATTGACTTGTTTTGTTCTCTCAATCTTCCATATAAATCTATTAATTCGCTAATACCAATACTTTGATTAGACTTACTGAATGACAAATGTGTAACTTTATTACCGAGTAAAAGTTGATGAAATTCTTCTTTTGAAATTTCTCTTATAAAACCAAATAGTCCCTGCTTCTTATAGAACTTTCCATCTTCTGACCAAGCATTGAATTTATTAAAGATTTTATTCCATTTAGTAGTCATGAACATAACTTTCATCACCCTATCACTAAACAAGTTGATAAATATCCCCTGCAATCTCAATTTCATCCGATTGATAAAGACTAAGTGCCATACTTAGTGTGTTATCCTTTGCTTCTAACATAAATGAACCCTCTTGTAACGTTACAATAAAGGGAACAGAATGCCCTTTAACATGCATAAGGTGTCCATCATAAATTTCTCGATTATGCATATCTTTTTTACCTG
>NZ_JAKUFQ010000183.1:0-4740 GCF_022663475.1 Bacillus cereus group sp. BfR-BA-01382 | reverse complement strand
TTTTCTTTCGTCCAAAAATTTAATGGTGTCATTCTAAATTCCCATTCTTTAAATTGATTCGGATATAAATCATTAATCATCGCATATGGACTATTATTATATTTGTGCTTCAATACACCACGTAATCGATACTTTGCAATCAATTTGTTATTCCAATTTTGTTTTATCTCTTCTTCATTCCAATTCAAAATTTTTGTTACTAAATACTTTGTTACTCTTCTGGCCAATTGATTATTTCTATCTAATTTCCAAGTGTTTGGTGGAAATCTATTTCTTTTTCCATCTAATATCTCCTGATAGATGTCCTCTATAGTATTAGTGTTCGTCTGCATCTTAAAACCTTCTTTTAATTGTATATATAGTTAAATAGATTTTAATGTTAGGATTTTCGTCCGAACTATTAAAAATGTAAACTCTATCTTAACTTAGAAAATATGATGCTTAATCAAATCATAGTAATGTAAAATAAGAATTACCTATAGAAAATATATAGTCTAGGGCAAATGAAAGAATAGATTTGTAAAATATAATTTTCAATTCATAAAAGACATCAATCTGAAAAGAAAGATGTCTTTTATTTAATAGTATTACGGTTTATTTAATTACTTTCCATAAAGCTAATGAGAAAATCCAATTTGGATCACCGTATCCTTGATAACTTTGAACTGCTTCATAAATTTTACCTTGATGTTCTACTCTATCTCCTTTTTTATATGCAGCATACGAATCCCATGCCTTATACTCAGAAGAGGGGGTATCTTTTGTTGTGATTTTGATTTCATTACTCGCAACTGAAACTTTTCCTTGAGTATCTATAGCTTTTACCATATATCTATATTCTGTACTAGCCAGTAAATTTTCATCTGTATAGTAAGTTGAAGGACTTGTAGCTATTTTCGTACCGTTACGATAAATCTCATATTCTTTTATACCAACATTACTTATGGATTTTTCCCATATTAAATGAACACTGTTTGTAGTAGTTTCTGATGCTTGTAATCCTGTTGGAGCTGTTGGAGCTATTTGTTCTGGATTCTCTTCTTTTGTTGTAACTGAAACTTCATTGCTACTTTTTGACTTATTTCCTGCTGCATCTGTAGCTTTAATTGTATAATTATATTTTGTATTGGCTTGTAATCCCGCATCTTCATAACGTGTTGTTTTTGTTGTTCCTACTTTTTTTCCATCACGATAAACTTCATATTCTTTCACACCAATATTATCTGTGGAAGCCTCCCACTGTAGCTCAACAGTTGTTGCTGTTTGACTAGCAGAGCGTAGGTTAGAAGGAGCTGTTGGAGCGATTACGTCAATTTCAGTACTACTATTAAAAGCAGAAAATAGTTTAGAAAAAGCACCGTCGTCTACATCGGGTAATCCAGAAGCATCTCCAGTTGCCTGACCGATTTGCCAACTTTCAGTAGCTTTTTTATCACGATACACTGACCACATACTAATTTCCCCAATACCTTTTTCTTTGGCAAATTGGAACAATTCTTTTGCATTATTTAATGTGAAAATTTCATTTTGAGTATCATTTTTTCCTATCATAGGTGTAACAGCAATCATTTTCCAAATGTCAGAATCTTTAATAGTACCTTTATATAAATTAGTTAATTGTCCATGCAAGCTATTAATAGCATCTATTGCAGCTTGTCCCATTTGTTGGTTTTGTTGCCCGTAATCCATAGTCATAATATTAACTGAATTTAAATCTACATCATGTTTTATAGCGCTTTGAATTACATTTAGTCCATCATTAGTTAGGCCATATGGCATTACTGGTAAGGTATAACCAATTTTTACATCTTTACCTTCAGCTTTTAATTCCTTTTGTAATAACGCAATTGCTTTTGATCTTCTTTCGATAGATTCTGGGTGAGCAACTAAGACGCCTTCAATATCAAAATCCATGTGTGTTAAATGTAATGTGTTAATTACACTTTTATAAGCATCTTTTAATTTATTCACATCTGTAATAGCTGCGGCAAGATCTGCACCTAATCCAGGGATATTACCAGCATTTGCTCCACCAAAAGATACTTTAACATCTCCACCTATTTTTCTAATATGTTTAATTTGATCATCTAAGTTACCATCTCCAATAGGGGTATGACTTCCTCCCCATACTGGATTTCCATTTTTATCAGCCACTATAAAGGAAAGCGTGAAGAAACTAGTATTTGTTTCTTGGGCATATTTTAATAGGTTTTGAGGATTCATGCCGTTATCTACATATGGTGCAAAAACATGAGTTGGCCAAGTGATTCCTTCACCAAATAAATCATTTGGATCACTATTGTCAGTTATATATTCTGAACCAGTATATAATTCCCAACCGCTAAATTGTTGGGTAGGTAATGTACCTGCATTTACCCAATATACAGAATGATAAATCTTACCTTCATATGTAACGTAAGATTCACCTGGATAATCTTTATTTTTATTCCAAAATGGCGCTACTTGTTGTTGAGAATTCGCTATATTTTCTTGAGCGTAGGCAAACGTATGGCTAATGGCTTGGGATGTAGGAATGATCATAGTTAATGCAACAGCTGTTTTTGCTAGAGTACAAAATGGATGTTTCTTTCTAATCATAATAATATCTCCTCACTTCTAATTTATAATTAAAAAAAGAAATTATATTTGGCATTATTAAAATTCTTTTAATATATATTTTGAAGAATTATTGCCGTAACTCCCAATACTGATACTTTTATACGTGATGATTACCCTCATTTAGTAGGATAACAACTTACAAAAAATGAAACAAATTAGAGGGAAATATAATAATATTCATCCAAAAACAATATATTTCTTCTCATAAACTACAGAAAATCGAATTAAAATGTACATATATATACCATTTTTGTAAGGTGGGGATGAATAGTGAGCTAGAAGTAATATAAATGTACATAAAAGTGTCGATTCTAATAATCTAGTTTGGCTAAAAAAATTTTATCTTGAGTACAAGACTAACTACTTCTATTACTAAATTTAAACAATTTGTTGTATTCTTTAGTAATAAAATGAGAATATTCTTTTTAGGTTTTCTAAAATGGTCTTACTTTAGTTGAGTAGGTAAACTGGAAGCAGCATAAATTAAGTCCTTTACTTCTCCTACATTTTTTATGAATTATATCTTTTTAGTATTCTCATAAAAACTATAGGATGTTTGAAAAATTGACACATAGATTTTTGGTTTTTATATGTTAAGATGGTGTTGCTAACCTATTGTTTATAATAAAAACAGCTTATTTTTTTATCAAAAGTATAGGACTAGAAAAAACCTCATAAAGAGGTTTTTTTTATTTCTATATTTATTTTTGGTGTGAAAATTCAGTTGCAAAATTAATTTTGACATAATGCTATGATTCATTTAAATATTTCGTGCTCTTATATGTTGGATGAAGTTTTCAGATTATTTCATGATATATACAATTTTAATGCTTATTTAGTTTTTAATATATGGTATTGTAATTTTGCTAAATTCTTAAAAGAACACATACAAAATTAAATAATGTGTAATATACACTTAATTAATTTTTTGGATTGTAATTTTGAACTAATTTTTTTAATTTATACTCTGTAGCATAAGCATCAGCAGCAATAATTGCATCAAAAACCATTTCTGGTGAAATTTCAAATGGCATATTATGTATAGTTTCACCATCTTGACAGGCAGCTTCAGCCACTTTCATCAATTCTTCTTTACTTGCATCACCTAGGTTCAGATCTTCAAGTGTAGTAGGTAAGCCAAGCTTGATACAGAAATCAATGTAGTTATATAGTTCTTTAGTTGTCCAAGATTCCAATGCCATTTGTACTAATGTGCCAAATGCAACCTTTTCTCCATGCATCAAATCATGAGTCTTATCATGTAAAACAGTAAAACCATTATGGATGGCATGAGCTGCAGCTAACCCCACACTTTCGAATCCAAGGCCACTAAGCAAGGTGTTTGCCTCTATTACGGCTTCCACTGCTGGAGTAACAGTTTTTTGTTTAACTGCTAAAAGAGCAGCTTCTCCATATTGAAATAAGGTATCCCAACAGAGTTCTGCAATCTTAGCAGCTGCTAGGGTAGAGAGTCCTCCAGCCATAGCGGGTTTTCGTGATTCTAAATTTGCTCTAGCTTCAATCCATGTAGCCATTCCGTCTCCAATCCCAGCAGCTAAAAATCTGGATGGAGCTTGTGCAATCACTTGGGAATCTACTAAAATAATATCCGGATTTTTTAAATAAAATTTGTATTTCTCAAATACTCCATCATCAGAGTAAATAACAGAAAGAGAACTGGTTGGTGCATCTGTTGAGGCAATAGTGGGAACGCTTACAACTTTGGCCGAAAGAATTTCTCCTACCGCTTTTGCTGTGTCTACTGATTTACCACCACCTATACCAATGATTACATCAGCACCAAATTCTTTTCCTATTTTCTCAATCCTTGCAATTTCATTTTCAGAACTTTCGCCATTAAAACCGACTTTTTCAAAGCTTAGATTTTGTTTATGAAAGCTTTCCATAACTTTTTCACCAACAAGATGCCAAACACATTCATCTGCAATAACTAATAAATTGGTTCCTAGAGGTTCTACATACTCTCCGATTTTTTCAATTACATTTCTTCCCTGAATATATTTTTGCGGGCTAATTAGGATACGTTCCATGATAATCACTCCTTGATTTTTTGTAAGTAAGCTGAAAATCTAGCCTTGAATCTAATGTTATCAAAATTCA
>NZ_JAKUFQ010000182.1:0-4978 GCF_022663475.1 Bacillus cereus group sp. BfR-BA-01382 | reverse complement strand
GTATTGCTTCTCATGCAGGGAATGTATTAGCAGTTGTTTCTCTCGTATTTGCTGCCGGTATTTTCACTGGTATTTTATCCGGAACAAAAATGGTAGATGCGATGGCTAACAGTGTAGTAACTCTTATACCAGATGTACTTGGACCACAATTGCCAATTATTACAGCTCTTCTTAGTATGCCATTCACATTTTTCATGTCTAATGATGCATTTTACTTCGGGGTATTACCTATTTTGACGAAAGCTGCTGCTACTTACGGAATTAGTGCAGCTGAAATGGGACGCGCTTCCTTACTTGGGCAACCCGTTCACTTATTAAGTCCTCTTGTCGCTTCCACTTATTTATTGGTCGGAATGGCCAAAGTTGATTTCGGTGAACATCAACGCTTCACTTTATTGTGGGCCGTTGGAACGACAATGGTTATGTTAATTACCGGAATTGTAATTGGGATTATTCCAATATAAGATGCAAAAAAACAGTAGAAGAAATAAAATCCTCTACTGTTTTTTATTATGAAGAAGCAAGAAAATAACGTCTCTCCGGTCTCCCAACACTTCCATATATTAGCTCTGCGTGGACTTTCTTCCCAGATATCAAATACTCTAAATAGCGCCTTGCCGTTGATCGGCTTACTCCAATCATTGAGCTTAACATTTCTGCTGTAATCCCTTCTTCATTAACTGTTAACATATGCTTTTTTACTTTCGCTAAAGTATAAGGATCTATCCCTTTCGGGGCATATTCTATTTGATCTCCCTTCACACCTCTTTGAGACCATAAATATTCAATTTGTTCCGTAGATAATTGATTGTTCTTCTTTAACTGTATAATCTTTTTTTGATAGCCTTCTAGACTTGCTTTAAATCGATCAAACATTAGTGGCTTTACGATATAATCTGTTACTCCGCCCCGCAGGGCGTGCCTCACTACATCTGTTTCCGATGCCGCTGTAATCATAATGATATCTGTATCGTGCAAATGATTCCTAATATATGTGACAAGTTCCGTTCCCTGCATATCAGGTAAGTACACATCTAATAACACGAGCTGTGGCTTCACAAGCTCTAGCCATTCTTTCGCTTGTTCTCCAGTCGTTGCCGTTCCAATTACTTTAAATCCCTCAATTTTTTCAGTAAAACGACGATGAATGTCAGCAATCCGAATATCATCTTCTACAATTAATACTTCAATCTCCTCACCCATTACTATTCGCCTCTCTCTTTCGGTAGTGCAATAATAAATAACGCACCACCTAAATCCCCTTTTTCAATTGCAATACTTCCATTTAAATCTTCTACTAACTCTTTCACTTTTGCTAATCCATATCCTCGCTCTCCTCCTTCTTTCGTCGAAAAGCCTTTATAGAATATGCTAGTAATTATTTCATCATGAATCCCTTGCCCTGAATCTTCCACTTCAATTAATATTTCTTCTCCAATATCAGTTACAAACATCCTTACTTTCCTATCATTCTCTTCATTTTTTTCAATTGCTTCAAATGCATTCGTAATTAAATTCCCTAAAATAGAAACGACATAATTACTCTCAATATGTGGACTTAATTTGTCTAAACCACTTTCTCTATCTAGCATAAAATCAATCTTCAACTCTCGTGCTCTATTATAAAATCCAATTAAAATTCCACCTAGCCATGGATTTTGAATCCGCTTCATAATAAATTGAACAAAATCTTGATATACCGCTGTTTCCTTATGAATAAGCTCTAAAGCATCTTCATATGATTCTAATTGGATAAGACCCGAAAGCGTATACAATAAATTATTATATTCATGCGTTTGCGCCCGCAATGCCTCTGTATATTGCTTCGTCTGGGACAATTCTGCTGTTAACTGATCCATTTCAGATTTCAAACGTAAGCTCGATACAACGCCAGTTACTTTATTCTTTACTTTAATAGGTAGACGGTTCGCAATAACAGCCTGTCCTTTTATATTTAATTGGCGGTCAAACTGTTCTTCACCAGTTTGAAATACATCTAGTATCGTTGAATTAGGAATTACATTTAAAATAAATTCCCCAATAATATTTTGTTGTTTATTTAGCGAAAGAATATCATAAGCTGCTTGATTGACTAAACTAATCATGCCATTTTTATCGATTACAATAATCCCTTCACGTACAGATTGAATCACTGTACTATGCTCTTCATATAAAGATGAAATTTCTTCTGGCTCCATCCCGAACATCATTCTTTTTATACTTCCCGCTAAATATATAGAGCCGATTACCCCAATTAAAAGACCTATTACTGTAATCCAAAATACACGCTTTCCATACACTTCTACTGCTCCATGAATATCAGCCATTGAAAACCCAACAGACACCACACCGATAATTTCATTTTCCTGGTTACGGATTGGGACTTTCCCACGCAATGAAGGGCCTAACGATCCATTAGCTTTCGAAACATAAGATTTCCCTTCTAATAAAACGCCTTTATTATCTCCGCCAACCATTTTTTCTCCTATTTTATCTCGCTCAGGATGCGCATAACGAATCCCCTCTTTGTTTCCAACTACAATAAAGTCAGCTTCTGTATCAATTCGAATTTTTTCTGCGATTGGCTGAATAATAGAAGCTGGATTTTCTTTTTGAAAAGCTTCCTGAATTTCTGGTATCGCAGCAACTGTTTTCGCAACATGCAAGGCCCTTTTACCAATTTGCTCTTCTACTGTTTCAGATAATATGTAAAAAAATAAATAACTTGTTAGCAAAAGTACAACAAGAATAAGTGTACTAATAGTTAATGTAATTCTCGGTTGTAGTTTTAATTTTTTCAATGTCAAAACCATTCCCCTAACATAATTAAAGATAGAATTTAAAGAAAATACAGTTTTTTATTATCATAACACGCTTACTATATATTTCTTTCTTTTTTATCTTCATAAAAAAAGAAACGAAGCATAAGCACTACTTCGTTTCTTAACAGTTTATTATTATATTTTAAACTTACCAATCATCTCTTGTAATTCTTCTGCCATTTGTGATAAATGAACTGCTGCTGCATTTATTTCATCTACTGAAGCTAATTGTTCCTCAGAGGAACCAGCAATATTTTGAACGCTTGCCGCATTTTCTTCAATCGTAGCTGCAATTTCATTAATAGATGCACTTACTTGCTTTGCATCTACCGTCATTTGTTTTGCTACATCTACCATGCTATCAATTTGTACAACTGTATCATTTGTAGACTTCAATATTTCGGCAAAGCTTTGCTTCGTTTCATTTGCAACTACAAGTCCTGATTGTACTTCTGTTCCAACTTGATTCATAGAGCTTACTGTTTCTTTTATATCAAATTGAATCTCTTTCACTAGTTTTCCAATTTCCGTAGAAGACTTTCCTGATTGTTCTGCTAGCTTTCGCACTTCATCTGCTACAATTGCAAATCCTCTTCCTTGCTCTCCAGCTCTCGCAGCCTCAATTGCCGCATTTAACGCTAATAAATTTGTCTGTTCTGCAATATGTTGAATCACTTCAAGAATTGCTCCAATTTGTTTCGACTTATCGTCTAACAAACCAATGATTTTGTCTGACTGTGAAACAGAATCATGAATTAATTGCATTTGATTCACAGTTTTTTCAACTAACGTCCCACCATTTTCAGCTTTTTTCTTCGTATACATAGAGGCTGTAGATACTAATGAAGAACTATCTGCAACACGCTGAATTCCTTCTGTAACTTCTTCTAACAATGTTGCTCCTTCTTCAACTTCTTTCGTTTGTATTTCTGCACCACTCGATACTTGCTCTATCGCCTGTGTAATTTGTTCCGTTGCTTCGCTTGTCTGCTTCATACTAGCTGTTAATTCTTCTGAAGATGCTGCTACATGACTTGCTGAAATGTTTATATTGGAAATGACACTATGTAACGATGTAGCCATCTCGTTAAAGCTTTCTCCTAGCTGTCCAATTTCATCTTTAGAATGAACTGTAATTGATTCTGTTAAATCGCCTTCACTAATCTTCTTCGATGATATAACAAGTTGTTTTAACGGTTTAATAATAGACGCAATAATGAAGTAAATTACAATCCCACCGATTAGTAGCGAAAATCCAAGAACAGTTATTGTTTTATAGAAAATAGGTTCAGCCGCTTCGATAATTTCTTTGGAAGGCATAATTCCTGCTATTTTCCATCCAGTTTTCTTATTCGTTTTAAAAGTGATATTACGATCTTCACCATCTAACGAATAATGAACATCCCCAGCTTCCTGTTTATACAATTCTTTACTAAGTTTCTCTTCTAATTTCTCTCCTGGCTTCAGTGTCGGGTGCGCTACTACATTTTTATCTTGATCAAATATTGCTACATACCCTTCCTTACCGATATTAACCATCTTGGAAGTAGTAACAATATCATTAATGATTAAGTCAATCCCAAGAACGCCACTTTTATCCTCATTTTGTTTTGCTAGTGTAATAACAATATTACCTGTCGTTTTTGACTTATATGGAGCAGTTACAATTACTTCTCCGCTTTTCTTCACTGCCTCTTTATACCAATCTCTTTCTGTAGGATTATATCCATCTGGCATCTGAATAGCTGGTGATTGAATAAACTGTCCATTACTAGATCCTGTATAGATTGCTTCCATTTCTGGATGCAGTTTATTGTATTCTTCTAGTTTATTTTGTATGTTTTGAATTTGATCTGCTTGGTAACTTGATTGTGTGAATAATTTTGTAAAATAAGTTGCATCTATTTTTTTACTATCCAATTCTTTATTAATTACATTATCCAAAATTTTTATATTATCTTTCGCCGAGTTCAAAATCGTTTCATTAAAATTCGTCTTCGCCTGTTGATAAGACGTCCAACCAATTACAATACTTGGAAGAATTAAAATAATAATAAATGATACAAGTAACTTTGTTTTTAAACTACTACTCCTTAATTTCCCTTGAAACATACTTCTACCCCTCCATACCGTTTTAAATGTAATTAATTAACATT
>NZ_JAKUFQ010000181.1:0-4988 GCF_022663475.1 Bacillus cereus group sp. BfR-BA-01382 | reverse complement strand
GGCCACCAAGGCCACCAAGGCCACCAAGGTCACCAAGGTCACCAAGGTCACCAAGGTCACCAAGGTCACCAAGGTCACCAAGGTCACCAAGGTCACCAAGGTCACCACGGTCAACACGGTCATCAAGGCCAACATAGTCAACAGCACCAACAGCACCAACAGCACCAACAGCACCAACAGCACCAACAATACCAACAATATCAACAGCAACAATCTTCTCCTTGGGCAGGTGGAATTGGAGCAGGAGCAGCAGGGGCAGCGGCAGGAGCAGCTAGCATTAGTGGAGCAGCAGGACACGCGGGACACGTGGGTCATTAATGAATTGCAGAAAAAAGACATAATAAAAAACTGCTAGGAAATCCTAGCAGTTTTTTTCAGCTTCTTTGCGCTGACGTTCGATTTCAGCACGAAGTTGTGGTTCTGGTGCTTGCCAGCCTTCTGGTTTTAGAATTTTGCCATCGCCTTCACGGAATCGGGGTTTTCCATCAGGGAATAGTTTTGCCATGTTTGCGTTATTTACAATTTCAAATCCTTTATCAGGACGTACGCCCATTTCGGCAAACGTTCCGAATGCAAAGTAAATAAGGTCAATCAGTGCATCGTATTGATCTTCAACAGTCGTTGCTTCTAGAAATTCTTCTAGCTCTTCTTGCATAAAACTTGCACGAATTTTTGCACGCTCTTCTGTTAGTTTTGTTGGAGTATTTTTCACAGGATGTCCGAACTCTTCATGCATTTTTGCAACAAGTTCGAATCCTTTATCTAAACCTTTTTCGTTTGCCATGTTGTTTCATCCTTTCTCGTTTTCTGCCGAATTTCATTGTAACATAAGGTGATTATGAAATGAAAAGAACATCTTATCGAAATAAGATGTTCGCTTGTTATTCTTCTTTTTTTATTAAAAGGGATAAAATAAGATCGATGCCAAAAATACCGACGAGTAACATTGGTATAACGACAAGTAAATAACGTGTGAAGGAAACATTTTTTAAGTATGTATGAGCAAATAAAAAGACACCGAGAAATAAAATACCATTTAAAATAGGCTTTACTAATTTTTTAGACATAAGCTCCCCCATAAATATCTTCTCTCTCTATTTGATAATAAAAAACTCCTCTCTCCGTTGTATCATGCTGGAGAGAGGAGTTCAATCATTTCTCATTCAATGACACCAGAATTTGTAATATTTACGGTGTATTTTATATGAACCGGAACATCTTTATACATTTGTCTCCATTCTTCTAATTTGAATGGGCGATAATGTTGTCTATATTTTGCTCCTAGTGCAAGAGGATCAACATTTAGAGATTTAAACTGTTTAATTAGTTTTGTAGCTTTTGCATCTAATTGTTTTTCGATTGATTTGGCTATTTTTGTTGTATTTTTTTTGTTTTCTAAATTAAATTTTCTAGAAAGCTCCTGAATACGAGCATCCATCTTAACGTGAATATAGAAAGAAGGTTTCCCATCTTTTATGTTTACTTCGTAGGTAGGAACGGAACGAATGTTATTAATCATTGCATAGCCAGGATTTGTTTTAAATTCATGTGAGTCCAAGCGGTGCTTTTCTAGCAGTCCTTTGAAAACAAACATATCGTGATACTTAATTGTTCCGACCAACTTATCCTTTTTCAAAAGACCAATACCAGTAATTTTTATTTTATCTCCATGTTTTTTTAGGATAGGCATATAAGAATCTTGTCCTTCACGGTAGTACCTGAATGCACCTAAATATAAATTGTCAGTTGGCAATGGCCCAGTGTCCATATTATGTTCTAACATTTTTTTTATATAAATCGCAACATTGTAAGAGGTACTATATTTTCCTTTAAATAGTTCAGTACCACTGCCTTCTAATAGTCCAACATACAGTGAGTTACCAATATTCACATCACGAATTAATGTGTCAAAGGAAGTTGATAATCCTTTTTTAGCAATCTTTGTTGTGAATAAGGCAACACGCATTTGCCCGCTTGCGAACGGTTGCGAAGATTCCAAAGATGTATCTGCCTTTACTTGTTTTACTGCGTTTCCTGTTCCTTCATAAACTTGAACTTTATTTCCCTTTTTTTGTATGGGACAAACAAATGTAACTTTTACTTTATTATCTTTTGCTGTATCGAAGGCAGCTCCTTGAATGAGCTGAACATCATCAATAATATTTTTTTGTAAACAACCAGTTAGACTGAAGACACTGATGCAAATAAGAAGTATTAATTTTCTTTTGGTTTTTTCCATTTTTTTTTCACCCACACAATAATAAATAGAATTGGGATGTATACATATATAAGCCAAAAACTAACTTTAGATGTATTGCTAATAAAATCATTAATATCATGCCTATTTGTTAAAAGTTGTGAAACAACTAAGGTGATAAGCATAAATGCAATTAAAATACCTCGTTGTTTTACACGAAAGATTTCATGTGTTCCTCGAGTAGCGGCCCATAAAGGTAGAATAAAGCTTGTAATAATAACGAGAGCATAACCGGAAATAGCAATATACTCAAGTCGCTCGATAAAAGGAAGCTTAATAACTTGTGTCATGGACAGTTGAGACCAAATTGTTTTGAGTAGTTGTTTTTCGCTAAAGAATGTAAAAGCGAGAATGGTACTAAATAAATATAAGAAGTTAGAGAATAATGCACCATATTGTGCAAATTTATGGGATTTTTCTGGTTCTTTAACAAACGGATAAACCATAAGGAAAATTTCAAATCCTGTCATACTATAAATGGATAGTTGAGCTGCTTTCAAAATATCTGTAAAAGAATGTGAAAACATTGGAAGTAAATTATCCCAATGTGAGAATTTCAAAATGAAAAGACTTAGAAAAAGATAACCTAATGTTCCACCAACGGAAATAACACAAATTCCTGTAATGACGCGGAATCCTGATGAAATAATGTAATAACTTATTAAACATAAAAAGAAAGTGAGCATCCAGGTGGATGCGCTAGGAAACATCCACACTTGAATAATTTCGACATAGGTTCGAACGACAGAAATACTTACAATAAAAAAATAAGCCATAAAGATGAGACTAATACCATTTCCAATCCATTTTCCAAAAATCTGTTTGTGTAAATCAATTAAGTTTCCTTCTGTATTTTTTAATGAATAATACATCATCCAGATGAGAATATGAATGATAATTCCTGTGAGGAGAACTCCTATCCAGCCGTCGTATCCGGCGGCTTTTGCTATAATTCGAGCGAAGCCGAGAACGCCAGCTCCAAATTGTGCACCGTGAATTAAGAAGAAAACAAAGATAGGAGATATTTGATATTTTTCTTGAACTTTACTCATCAATGCACCTCATTTCTTAATCATCAAAGTCCGATCTATGTTTTGTTGAAATCCCTTTTGCTGATTTTTTTACATGTTGTGGTCTTGCTTGTACATCTCTTGTATCAATCATTGTTAAAGGAAAACGAATCCAAGAGTCCTTAACGGATTGTTGTCTTGTCGGATAAAACAAAGCGTACGGCTTACGTAAGGAAGTAAGCCTGAATAGATGAGTAAATAAGAAGATAAATCCAAGAGAAATCCCGAACAATCCGCCTATTTCTGCAAACATAAGAAAAGGAAAGCGTAGTAATCGAACAGCGTTACCCATTTTATAAATAGGTGTAATAAAAGAAGCGAGTGCTGATAGTGCAACGATAATTAATAAAATGTTACTCGTTAACCCAGCTTGTACAGATGCTTGCCCGATTACGATACCGCCCACAATACCGAGTGTTTGCCCCACTTTCATCGGTAACCTTGCGCCGGCTTCTCTTAATAAATCAATAACTAATTCCAAAAACAGTGCTTCAATTAAAGGTGGGAATGGAACTTGCGCTCGAGATAAAATCAATGTTTCCAGCAAATCGCTTGGAATTAGTTCATAATGATAATTTAAAACGGCAACATATAATGGAGCTGCACAAATCGAGAAAAGGACAGCGATAAGTCGTAAAACTCTTGAAAATGTTGCATATAGCCAAGAGACATTATAATCTTCTGGTGAAATAAAGAAATCGAAATATGATACGGGCGTTAATAGAACATTTGGTGAACCATCAACAAAAATTGCAATTTTCCCATCAATTAGTGCTTTTGTAACTCTATCAGTGCGCTCTGTATTGATATAGAGAGGAAAAATCGATTTTTCACCCATTAATTCTTGTAAATAAGCACTATCATTAATTTGATCATATTCAAGAGCGCGTAATGACTCTTCTAGAAAATCTACATTATCTTTTTCAGCGAGGTTGTCTAAATACATCATGACAACTTTTGTTTTGGAAAACTCGCCGATAATCATTTCTTTTGTTTGTAAATCTAAAACAGGAAGACGTTTTCGAACTAAATTAATGTTTGTATCAATATCCTCTACAAAACCTTCTTGCGGACCAATAACAGTTGATTCGTTTAAAGGAGGGGTTGGTGCACGATAATTATCAATTGCAATGTTTGCAAGCATACACTTTTGATCTTGCTGATTCAATTGAATAATCGCATGCCCCTTTAAAACCATATCCTCAATTTTTTGTAAATCGTTCGTAATTGTAATGCCGCTCATCGGAATATGTTCTTTTAGTTGTTCTAGAGAAGCACAGGGTTTCTCTAAAAGAGTGGGCATTAAATATTTCTGTAATTTCTCTCCATCAAGTGAAGGGCGATAGTAAGAAATCCAATAAGGCATCGTTTCATCGTCAGATGTATGGTAATTAATAAAATCACTAGACTTTTTAAGTTTCTCTATTAAATCTTGTAGAGAATGAATACGGTCTTTTTCTGGTTTGGTAAAGTCATAAATACTATTACCTCCAGAGCTTTGTTGCTTACTTTGAGAAGAATCATCTTGTTTAGAGCTTTGTTGTTTATTCTGAGAAGAATCATTTTGTTTAGAGCTTTGTTGTTTATTCTGAGAAGAATCATTTTGTTTAGAGCTTTGTTGCTTACTTTGAGAAGAATCATCTTGCTTAGAGTTTTGCTGT
>NZ_JAKUFQ010000180.1:0-5031 GCF_022663475.1 Bacillus cereus group sp. BfR-BA-01382 | reverse complement strand
GCTGAAGCTGGATTAAATAAAAAGCGTAAGCGGCTCGTTCAGAAAGGTTAAAATGGTCGATCTTTTTAACTATCGGAGCTGGAACTAAACTAAATAAGAAGCGAAGACAAATTTTCTTGTCTTCGCTTCTTGTATTTGTGTTCCAACGTATTGATTAAAACTAGATAAAAGGGTTACAATAGTGAATATTACCCTACTTGAACTTATTGCCTTTCATTATTAATTATTTGCCTTCCGTATTTTTCCCTTTACCCATGAAAAAAGAGAATAACGTTAAAGTGTGGTGTCTGAATGAATTTGTCAATTGCAGCATTAGAAAACATGAAATTAAAAGAGTTATACGAGCTTGCGAAAGAATTTAAGATTTCGTATTATAGCAAGTTAACGAAAAAAGAGTTAATCTTTTCTATTTTGAAAGCTCGAGCAGAAAAAGAAGGTTTCTTTTTCATGGAAGGCGTATTAGAAATTATTCAATCAGAAGGATTTGGATTCCTACGTCCTATCAACTATTCTCCAAGCTCAGAAGATATTTATATCTCAGCTTCGCAAATTCGTCGTTTCGATTTACGTAATGGAGACAAAGTTTCTGGTAAAGTACGACCTCCGAAAGAAAATGAACGCTATTTTGGGTTATTACAAGTTGAAGCTGTAAACGGAGATGATCCAGATTCAGCAAAAGAGCGTGTGCATTTCCCTGCATTAACACCATTATACCCAGATCGCCAAATGAAATTGGAAACGGAACCGAAAAAGTTACCGACACGTATCATGGATTTAATCGCACCAGTTGGATTTGGACAACGTGGTTTAATTGTTGCGCCTCCAAAGGCTGGTAAAACAAGTCTATTAAAAGAAATTGCACACAGTGTTACAACAAATCATCCAGAAGCAGAATTAATTGTTCTTTTAATTGATGAGCGTCCAGAGGAAGTAACAGACATTGAGCGTTCTGTTAAGGGTGACGTTGTAAGTTCTACTTTTGATGAAGTACCAGAAAATCATATTAAAGTAGCTGAACTTGTGTTAGAACGTGCAATGCGTCTTGTAGAGCACAAAAAAGATGTTATCATTTTAATGGATAGTATTACCCGTTTAGCGCGAGCTTACAACCTCGTTATTCCGCCAAGTGGTAGAACATTATCGGGTGGTATCGACCCAGCGGCTTTCCATAGACCGAAGCGTTTCTTTGGAGCTGCACGTAATATTGAAGAAGGCGGTAGCTTAACGATTTTAGCAACAGCCCTTGTTGATACAGGATCTCGTATGGACGATGTTATTTACGAGGAATTTAAAGGAACTGGAAATATGGAACTTCACTTAGATCGTTCGTTAGCTGAACGTCGTATCTTCCCAGCGATTGATATTCGTCGTTCTGGTACACGTAAAGAAGATCTATTAATTCCAAAAGAGCATTTAGACAAGTTATGGGGCATTCGTAAAACAATGCGTGATACACCAGACTTTGTTGAAAGTTTCTTACGTAAGCTTCGTCAAACGAAGACAAACGAAGAATTTTTACAAAACATTGTTGCAGACTCTAAAAGGTATGTAACAACTAAGTAAAGGGAAAAGATTGGGACTCGCTTATTTTATAGTAAGCGAGTTTTCTTATGCCTTTTAGGTGATATTAAAGAGAGAAATAAGTGGGAGAACCTTAGCTGGTCAGAGCTGATCGAGCCCAAGCCACTTTAAATTTCAAAAGACAAAAACAGGTAGTTGCAAAATGAAGTTAGCCTTGTTATAATTTCATCATATGTGTTTCATCAATATAGTTGTGTATGCAGCTGAAGATGAAAAACTCTGTTTCGAAAATGATTCAGGGCGGAAGGAGATGAAAAGAATGAAAGCAGGAATTCACCCAGATTACAAGAAAGTTGTATTCATGGACACAAACACAGGCTTCAAATTCTTAAGCGGGTCTACTAAAGGCTCTAGCGAAACTGTTGAGTGGGAAGATGGTAACACTTATCCATTACTAAAAGTTGAGATCAGTTCTGATTCTCACCCATTCTACACTGGACGTCAGAAGTTTGCTACTGCAGACGGACGCGTTGATCGCTTCAATAAGAAATACGGTATCAAGTAATAAAAACATAAAACAGGCAAGTGTATGTATTCGCTTGTCTGTTTTTTTTGTGAAAATATTATACCTTTACCCTACTTTTAACTAAAAAGTAGATGAAAGGAGAGCTTCATGTACTTAATAAATCAAAATGGCTGGATTGAAGTGATTTGCGGTAGTATGTTTTCTGGTAAATCAGAAGAGTTAATCCGCCGTGTGCGCCGTACGCAATTTGCAAAACAACATGCAATTGTATTTAAACCATGTATTGATAATCGCTATAGTGAAGAAGACGTTGTATCACATAACGGATTAAAGGTAAAAGCAGTTCCTGTTTCAGCTTCAAAAGATATATTTGAACATATCACTGAAGATATGGATGTAATTGCAATCGATGAGGTACAATTCTTTGATGGGGACATTGTGGAAGTGGTGCAAGTATTGGCAAATCGTGGCTATCGTGTCATTGTAGCTGGTTTAGACCAAGATTTCCGTGGTCTACCATTTGGACAAGTTCCTCAGCTGATGGCAATTGCTGAACATGTAACAAAGCTACAAGCAGTATGTTCTGCATGTGGATCTCCGGCAAGTCGTACACAACGATTAATTGATGGAGAACCAGCGGCATTTGATGATCCGATTATTTTAGTTGGGGCTTCAGAATCGTATGAACCACGATGTCGTCATTGTCATGCAGTTCCTACAAACAAAGACAAGTAAAACTCGCTGCGCAAGGCGGGTTTTTTTCAGAATGGAGAGTGTGGGTGGTGTGAGCCACTTATGCTTTTAAATATTATCTAGCTTCAGCGGCTAGAATCTCCGGCCATTTCACTCTCTCGCTTGAAGCAAAAAGCGCTTCAAGGTCGAGAGCTCCAATGGCCTGCGATTCTGAGCAAGCCGCTTACGCTTTTAAATATAATTTGCGTTTTTTTGAGTAAGTACCATATACTATTTGTATTAGATACTAGGATGTAGAGGTGAATGATGTGTTAGATCGTTTGCAAGCTGTAGAAAATCGTTATGAGAAGTTAAATGAATTGTTAAGTGACCCAGAGGTTATTAGCGATACAAATAAGCTTCGTGAATATTCAAAGGAACAGTCTGATATACAGGAAACGGTAGAGGTGTATCGTGAGTATAAGGATGTTCGTGAGCAATTAAAAGATGCGAAAGCAATGTTAGAAGAGAAGTTAGACGCTGAAATGCGTGACATGGTAAAAGAAGAGGTTTCTGAGTTAGAATCACAAGAAAAAACGTTATCAGAACGTCTGAAAATTTTACTAGTTCCAAAGGACCCTAATGATGATAAGAACGTTATCGTTGAGGTTCGTGGGGCTGCTGGTGGCGATGAGGCCGCTTTATTTGCTGGTGACTTATACCGCATGTATAGCCGTTATGCTGAGGTTCAAGGTTGGAAAACAGAAATTATCGAGGCTAGCTATACAGAGTTAGGTGGATATAAAGAGATTATCTTTATGATTAACGGTAAAGGTGCTTTCGCGAAGCTGAAATTCGAGAATGGTGCTCACCGTGTACAACGTGTTCCTGAAACGGAATCTGGTGGACGTATTCATACATCTACAGCAACTGTAGCTGTATTACCAGAGGCAGAAGAAGTAGAAATCGACATTCACGAGAAAGATGTTCGTGTTGATACATTCGCTTCTAGTGGTCCTGGTGGACAAAGTGTTAATACAACGATGTCAGCGGTACGTTTAACACATTTACCGACTGGTGTAGTTGTATCTTGTCAGGATGAGAAATCACAAATTAAGAATAAAGAAAAAGCGATGAAAGTATTACGCGCACGTGTTTATGATAAGTTTAGACAAGAAGCACAAGCTGAATATGATCAAAACCGTAAACAAGCTGTTGGTACGGGCGATCGTTCAGAGCGTATTCGTACGTATAACTTCCCGCAAAACCGTGTTACAGACCATCGAATCGGTTTAACGATTCAAAAGCTAGATCAAATCTTACAAGGTAAGTTAGATGATTTCATCAATGCCTTAGTGATGGAAGATCAGGCTCAAAGGATGGAGGCAGCTGAGTAATGCGTGTCTATGAAGCCCTGAAATGGGCTTCTTCTTTTTTACAGGAAAATGGACGAGATGAAAATGCGGGAGAAATTGTCCTTTGTCATGTATTAAAGATGAACAGAACAGGATTACTTATGAATATGCGTGAAGAAATAAATGAGGAACAAGAGGCAAGCTTTACGGAGTTTATCCACAAGCATGTAGAAGGTATTCCTATTCAATATATGATTGGTTATGAAATGTTTTATGGCCGGTCGTTCTTTGTGAATGAAGAAGTATTAATACCAAGACCGGAAACAGAAGAACTTATAGTAGGAGTATTAGAAAGAATTGAGCGCCATTTTGGTGACAAGGAACTACATGTAGCAGATATAGGCACAGGTAGTGGAGCGATTTCTATTACGCTTGCTTTAGAAAATAAAAATCTTCACGTGTATACAGTAGATATTGCACAAGAGTCGATTGAAGTTGCAAAAGAAAATGCAAAAGCTTTAGGTGCAGAAGTAACGTTCTATCACGGTGATTTATTGTCACCATTTGATAAAACGGGTCAAAAGCTAGATGTTGTTGTTTCAAATCCTCCATATATACCGGAAGAGGATTGGCGTGGTCTTTCTCCTGTTGTGAAAGAGCATGAGCCGAAGAGAGCACTTGTTGGTGGAGAAGACGGATTAGATTTTTATCGCCGTTTTATGGAAGAATTGCCGAATGTGTTGCAGGAGAAAGCAATTGTAGCGTTTGAAATTGGAGTAGGACAGGGTGAGGATGTAAAAAGATTGTTACAACAAGCTTTTCCACATGCTCATGTTGAGGTTGTTTTTGATATTAACAGAAAAGATCGTATGGTATTTGCAGAGATGGAGTAAGGTTTACACCTTACTCTATTTTTTTTGGGAAAATTCATATAGATTTTGAATTTAATAGTTTAGA
>NZ_JAKUFQ010000179.1:0-5073 GCF_022663475.1 Bacillus cereus group sp. BfR-BA-01382 | reverse complement strand
AAGGAGGCGTTAAATAATGAAAAAGTTTGATAAGTCAATTGCAGCGTTTGAAGAGGCGCAAGATTTAATGCCTGGTGGCGTAAATAGCCCAGTTCGTGCCTTTAAGTCTGTTGGGATGAATCCGTTGTTTATGGAGCGTGGTAAAGGCTCTAAAGTATATGATATTGATGGAAATGAATACATCGACTACGTATTATCATGGGGGCCTTTAATTCATGGGCATGCAAATGATCGTGTTGTTGAAGCGTTAAAATCTGTTGCTGAAAGAGGTACAAGCTTCGGTGCACCGACAGAAATCGAAAATAAATTAGCGAAACTTGTTATTGAGCGTGTACCATCGATTGAAATTGTCCGCATGGTTAACTCTGGAACAGAAGCGACAATGAGTGCACTACGTTTAGCTCGTGGTTATACAGGCCGTAATAAAATCTTGAAATTCATCGGTTGTTACCACGGTCATGGTGATTCGTTATTAATTAAAGCTGGTTCTGGTGTGGCGACTCTAGGTTTACCAGATAGCCCTGGCGTACCAGAAGGTGTAGCGAAAAATACGATTACAGTAGCTTATAATGATTTAGAAAGTGTGAAATACGCTTTTGAACAATTCGGTGATGATATTGCTTGTGTAATTGTAGAACCAGTGGCAGGGAATATGGGTGTTGTTCCTCCGCAACCAGGATTTTTAGAGGGACTTCGTGAAGTAACAGAACAAAACGGTGCACTGCTTATTTTTGATGAAGTAATGACAGGATTCCGTGTTGCTTATAACTGTGGACAAGGTTACTACGGTGTAACACCTGATTTAACTTGTTTAGGTAAAGTAATCGGTGGTGGCTTACCAGTAGGAGCGTACGGTGGTAAAGCAGAAATTATGCGCCAAATTGCGCCAAGCGGACCGATTTATCAAGCTGGTACTTTATCAGGTAACCCACTTGCAATGGCAGCAGGTTATGAAACGTTAGTACAGTTAACGCCAGAATCGTATGTAGAATTTGAGCGTAAAGCTGAAATGTTAGAAGCTGGATTACGTAAAGCAGCTGAAAAACATGGCATTCCACATCATATTAATCGTGCAGGTTCTATGATTGGTATTTTCTTTACAGATGAGCCCGTTATTAATTACGATGCAGCAAAATCTTCAAACTTAGAGTTCTTTGCGGCTTACTATCGTGAAATGGTAGAACAAGGTGTATTCTTGCCACCATCTCAATTCGAAGGTTTATTCTTATCGACAGCACATAGTGACGCAGATATTGAGGCGACAATTGCAGCGGCTGAAATTGCAATGTCAAAATTAAAATAATGTATTAGAGAAAAATCGCTCTCCATAAGGGGAGCGATTTTTTTTATTCATAAAGTAAGCTTTCCCTACATAAATCTGTAATGACATATAGTTTGGGAGGGGGAAAAGAAGTGGCTGCAGATCATTCGTTACGATTTTCATTAAAAGAATCTGTTTGGTTCCAAAAGGGACAGGAAGTCGATGAACTTTTGTCAATTTCGTTAGATCCAGACGTTGAGATAGAAGAGCTTGATCATGAAGTAATCGTGAGAGGGCAATTAGATTTAACGGGAGAGTATGTTGCAAGGCAAGATGATTCGGCGTATTCACTAAGAGAACTATCGCCAGCAAAGTCAATTGATTATGTAGAAACAAGGGAAGATGGGGTTAATGAACTTGTTCATTCCTTTCCGCTTGAAATATCAATTCCGAGAAATCGCGTGAAAGTAATTGAAGAACTATATGTATCAATTGAGGAATTTGATTATGAATTAAAGGAAAATGGTTGCTTACAATTATTAGCGGATATATCTATTACTGGTTTATGTGATGAAGAGAGAAGCGAGGATGAAGAAGAAACGGTGTATGCTGATTTAGAAGAAGATTCAGCGCAAGAGGATGAGAATAGACCGGCGCCCCATGTAGAAGAACCAACATACAAGGAATCAGATGAGTGGGAAGATTACGCATTTGAACCGTTCCAATTAGAGGAAAGAAAAGAGCAGGAATTAGAAGAAGAGAAAATAGAAGAACATGAATTTGTGGAACGTGAAGAGGAGCAAGAAACAACGCCGCAATTTGAATTGTTCGGACGAAAAGATTTCAAGAAAGAAAAAGCGAAAAAGCAGGAAGAACAAGAAGAAGAGTACTCACAGCGAGATGAAAATGCGCTTTATTTAACAAAACTATTTACGAAAGAACCGGAAGAGGAATTTACAAAGTTAAGAATGTATTTCGTACAAGAAGGGGATACAATTGAATCTATTGCAGACCGTTATGAAACATCGGTACAAAATTTGTACCGTGTCAATCAAACAGAAGATATATTTTTAAATACGGGGCAAATTATTTATATTCCCGTTTCAAGAGTAAAGGCGAAATAAAGAAGTGAGTGTTTTCACTCACTTCTTTTCTTAGAAGTTATGTTTTGAATAGAAAGGGTTATTCGTATGGATATTGAATTGCGAAATCACTATGAACCTATCGTGAGGCAATATAGATTGGATACGCAGCATATGGAAGAGCACGGAAATGTAATGAAAATTTATACGAATCAAGGTCCATATGCACTTAAGAAAATAGAAGGCAGAAAGTTAGAGCGGAATAACTTTCTGCATCATATTCAATATTTGAAGGAGAAAGGTTTTTCAAATTATGTACCTATATACCATGCGACGGATGGAAATTATATTTTAAGTGACGGGACGTATAATTATTATTTAATGCCTTGGTTAGAACGTGCAGAAGGAAATGGTGAGGACAATGATCAATACCATAAAATGTTTCAGACACTCGGAACGTTGCATCAAAAAACTGTGAAGGAAGAAACGTATACGGAAGAAGATTTAGAAAAACATTATACAACTATATCCAATCGCTGGGAAAATGATGGTGAGATGTTAGAAGAGTTTCTCGTAGAATCTGAATCAAAATGGTATATGTCCCCGCTTGAATTGCAATATTGTACGTACTATCATCATGTAATGAGAGCGCGTGAATTTGCAACGAAGCAATTAAATGAGTGGAACGATGCGATGAAAGAAAAAGATAAAACGCGTATTACTTTTGTACATGGTAACGTGTCACTTAATCATTTTTTATTTGACTATGAGCGGAATGGCTATTTTATTAGTTTGGAAAAATCGAAGTTTGCAACGCCTGTGCAAGATATAGTAGGTTTTTATTCACGGTCTTTAAACACATATCCGATCGCAAGAAGTGATCGGTTTGAATGGTTTCAAATGTATCAAAAAAATTTTCCGTTTACGAAAGAAGAGCAACTTCTCATGTTTGCTTATATGACGTACCCATCACAATTTATTCGACAAATCGGTTCGTATAGAAAAAGAAAAGATAATCGCAACGAGGAAAATGAATTGCTGGAAGTAAAGAGTTTGCAACAATCGCATTGGCTCGTTAGCAATATAGAATATTTCCTATCACAATTACAAGCTGCCCAGCAAGGGAACGGGTAAAGTAAAACTTTAATCAGCGGGGCTCCCGCCTAACTTCTTTGCTTCAGCTGAATTTTGATGTAGGGATCTTACTGCCCGCAAATAGCGAGATAAAGAAGATAAGTAGAGAATGCTACTTATCTTTTTTGTGCGCCTGAAAATTCATAGACTTAAATTTATCTTGACGAATAAGGTTTCGTTTTTTACACTATTGTATATAATAATTAACAATCATATAAATGCCTTGAAGGGGAAGAGTATAACATGAAACGTCTTCAGAGAGGAGAATCATTAGCTGGGAGATTCTCTAGATAGTTATGTTAGAAGGTAGCCCTGGAGCATCTTTTCTGAACGGAATAGTTCTTATTAGGAAAAGACGGATTTGTCCGTTATCAAATTAAGAGTATAAGCAAATTATGAATTTGTTTGTAAATAAAGGTGGTACCGCGATGTCCCTCGTCCTTTTTGGATGAGGGACATTTTTTATTTTAAGGAGGGAAAATAATGTCAAACACGGAAAAGAATTTACCAACTAAATATGATCATATGTCCGTTGAAGAAGGCCTTTATCAATGGTGGCTTGAAGGCAAATATTTTGAAGCAACAGGAGACGAGAAGAAACAACCGTATACAATTGTAATTCCACCTCCGAACGTAACTGGTAAGTTACACTTAGGTCATGCTTGGGATACAACTCTTCAAGATATTTTAACTCGTACGAAGCGTATGCAAGGATACGATGTACTATGGCTTCCAGGAATGGACCATGCTGGTATCGCAACACAAGCGAAAGTAGAAGGAAAACTTCGTGAAGAAGGTATTTCACGTTACGATCTTGGCCGTGAAAAATTCCTTGAAAAAGCTTGGGAGTGGAAAGAAGAGTACGCTTCTCACATTCGTCAACAATGGGGGAAAGTTGGTTTAGGACTAGACTATTCTCGTGAACGCTTCACATTAGACAAAGGTTTATCAGATGCGGTTAATAAAGTATTCGTTCAATTATACGAAAAAGGCTTAATTTACCGTGGTGAATATATCATCAACTGGGATCCAGCAACACGCACAGCTCTTTCTGATATTGAAGTAATTCATAAAGAAGTTCAAGGTGCATTCTACCATATGAACTATCCGTTAACAGATGGTTCTGGCCACATTCGTCTTGCGACAACTCGTCCAGAAACGATGCTTGGTGATACAGCAGTAGCAGTTCATCCAGAAGACGATCGTTACAAACATTTAATCGGAAAAACAGTTACACTTCCAATTGTAGGCCGTGAGATTCCGATTATTGCTGATGAGTACGTAGAAAAAGACTTCGGAACAGGTGTTGTAAAAATTACACCAGCTCATGACCCGAATGATTTTGAAGTAGGTAACCGTCATGACTTACCACGCATCTTAGTAATGAATGAAGATGGATCGATGAACGAAAAAGCTGGTAAGTATAACGGTATGGATCGTTTCGAATGCCGTAAAGCATTAGTGAAAGACTTACAAGAGGCTGGCGTATTAGTAGAAATCGAGCCTCATATGCATTCAGTAGGTCATAGTGAGCGTAGCGGTGCAGTAGTTGAGCCTTACTTATCAACACAATGGTTCGTAAAAATGGCTCCACTT
>NZ_JAKUFQ010000178.1:0-5223 GCF_022663475.1 Bacillus cereus group sp. BfR-BA-01382 | reverse complement strand
GCGATTCCCTTCGTTTGAGGTGTCGGTTGTGGGTTTGGAGGTTGTGGATTTGGAGCTACTCCAAAAATAGCCGCTATTCCATTTGCATACGCTTGACTTAGATCTTCAATAAATTGTGGATTTTTTAATAAATTTGCATCAAACGTTGTATCAATAAAGGCAGTCTCAGTTAAAATTGCATCCATTGCGGTTTCTCTTAATACCGCATAATTTTCTTTTTTTGCTCCTCGATCACGAAGACCGTATTTTGTTAATACAGGATTTACTGCTGTATGCATCTTTTGTTGCTTTGCATATGCAGTGCTGCTGTTGGATAACGCATTATAAATATAGCTTTCAAAACCTGTACCCCCGCCGCTATTAATATGAAATGAAATAAAATAATCCGCACCAAAAGCATTAGCAATATTAGCACGTTCCGATAAGGAAATAAACACGTCACTATCACGTGTCATTTTAATTGTAATTGGGTAATTTACCGTTAAAATATCTCGAACGCGTCTAGCAATTTGAAGCGTTAAGTTTTTTTCTACTAAGCCATTACCAACAGCACCAGAATCATATCCACCGTGCCCTGCGTCTATAACAAGTTTCATTTTACTACCCCGCCCCTTTCTTGTAATATGTTAGCATTGCTACTCGTCCTATTTTATGTGAAATGTACAAGTTCTGTTACAATCACAAATAAAAAAACCGCCTTATGTAAGGCGGTTTCTATCATCTTGTTTTAACCAATTTAAAATAAATATATACGATTGATAGTGAATATGACGTATGCAAAATAAAATAAATAAAAGTACTATTCCAACACCACTATAAAGTAAACCGAACTTTAAAAAAACATTCACAAGTGGTGGAAAGTTCATTATATTTTGTAATGTACTAAGCATACAAAATATAATGAAAAAGACAGGGACGTATTGTAATTCATACGGCTTTCTTTTCTTAATCATTCTTTTCCGAATGATTATATGACATAGTTCTGCTACTATAAAGCACCCTCCAATTAATACAAGACCAGAAGTCATTGTCATACATCCACCTGCCTTATATTTATTGTATCGCATAAATAATCATCGTTATATTTTCTTCACATACGCTCCATCTTCTGAAGTAAAGCCAAAACTCTCTATGAAAGAATGCGCTTTTTCTGTTAATTCCTCTTGTAGCACTTTTATTTCTTTCACATTTCTTTGTTTCATCATTTCTTCAAATGTAAAATACGTATTTGTACCATAACCATAACCTTGGTAATCAAAATGAATAATTAGCTGTGATAAAACAGCTCGTTCCTCTTGAACACTATAATCTATTACACCAATATATGTATCATCAACTTTCACACAATACTGTACCTTTTTCTCACCTAAACTATGCGATTTAAACATTTCTTTAACAACGCTTTCATTTTCTATAGTAACTTTCTCAAACGTAATCATATGTTGTCCATCCTTTTACTATTATTGTATCAATAATACTTCCTATTTATGAAAAAAACCTTAAGACCGTATGCGATCTTAAGGTTTTTCTAATTACACTAAGCTATACGCACGTTTTGTTTCTTCATGGAACTTGTTCGTATCGTATTTATGCTCAACATAAATTTGGTGCCATACCATAAACGCAAGTACAGTCCAAATTTTACGGCTATAATCGCCTTTATCTGCACAATGTGCTTCCAGTAAGTTTAATACATACTGTTTGTCGATTAAATGCTCTGTCTTACTTTCGTTTATAATATTTATAGCCCAATCATGCATTTCGTCTTTTAACCAGTGACGAATTGGTACTGGGAATCCAAGTTTTTTACGATCTAATACGTGATCTGGAACGATTCCGCGTGCTGCTTCACGTAAAATAGCTTTCGTAGTTCCGTTAGCAATCTTAAGTTCAGTTGGAATTTGAGATGCAACATCGAATACTTCTTTATCTAAGAACGGTACACGAAGTTCTAATGAGTTTGCCATTGTCATTTTATCAGCTTTTAATAAAATGTCACCGCGTAACCATGTGAACATGTCAATGTACTGCATTTTACTTACATCATCATAATCTTTAATCTCGTTATACAATGGTTTCGTGATATCCATATAGTTAACACTTTCATTGTAATACTTCATTAATTCAGCTTTTTCTTCTTCACGGAAGATTTTCGCATTTCCATAGTAACGCTCTTCAATTGGTGTACATCCACGCTCTAGGAAGCTCTTACCTTTAAATCCTTCTTTAAGAGCACCACTCAATGCTTTTAGAACACTCTTACCTGGGCTAGGAATGTAAGAGAACATTTTTAGTGAGTTTGGCTCACGGTAAATGTTATAACCACCAAATAGCTCGTCTGCGCCTTCACCTGAAAGAACAACTGTTACATGTTTACGTGCTTCTTTAGCAACGAAGTACAATGGTACAGCTGCTGGATCAGCTAAAGGATCATCCATATGCCAAATGATTTTTGGGAACTCATCCATAAATTCTTTCGCTGAAATGAATACGTTATGGTTTTTAACGCCTAATTTCTCAGCAGTTTCTTTTGCAACATCAACTTCACTGAAACCACGTTGCTCAAAACCAACAGAGAATGTTAAAAGATTTGGATTCATTTCTCTTGCAATAGAAGCGATGATAGATGAATCGATACCACCAGATAAGAATGAACCTACTGGTACATCACTACGCATATGCACTTTTACTGAATCATATAGTACATCACGAATTGCTTGGATATGCTCCTCTTTCGTTGCACTTGAAGCATTGAAATAAGGTTTCCAGTAGCGATGGATTTCCATCTCTTTACCGATTTCTTTTACGAAATAATGACCAGGCTCGATTTTATTAACATCAATTGTTAATGTTTCTGGCTCTGGGCCATATTGATACGTAAAATAATGTTGTAGTGACGTTGGATTAACGCCTTTATCTTCCATCACATGCATAATACTTTTCTTCTCAGATGCGAAGAATGTAGTATCACCTTGCTGTGCGATGTATAGAGGTTTAATACCGAAGTGGTCACGTGCACCGAAAAGTTTCTTCTCTTCACGATCCCAAATCATAAATGCAAACATACCACGAAGGTAGTCTACACATTTTTCTTTCATATGTGCATACAATGCAATAATAACTTCTGTATCAGATTGCGTTGCAAACGTTGCACCTTTTTCAAGTAACATTTCACGTAATTCTACATAGTTGTAAATTTCACCATTAAAAATAATTACATATCGATCATTTTCATAAGTTAGCGGCTGATGTCCTGCCTCTAAGTCAATGATACTTAAACGGCGGAAGCCAAATTGTACATGTTCATCACGAAAATATCCTTCGTCATCTGGACCACGGTGGAAAATCATCGTGTTCATATTTTCAAATTGATGTTTTTCTGTTTCTGAAAACTCTCTAGGGTTTTCACATAAACATCCTACAAAACCACACATACTTCTTACCCTCTTTCGGTTTTCATTCTGTTTCTATACTACTATATCAACCCTATTTATACTAGCATAATCAACTGAATATGGCGACCAAAAACTATAAAAAAATCACTCCATTTCACATTTTTAACAATTTTTTATGAAAACATGAAAACTAGGCACTCACCTTTCTCCGCTTTTGTCATATGATATTGCAAATTGATTTCTAGGAGGGAATACCATGAGTGAAGAAAAAAAAGATTCTTCTCGCCCACCGGTTCGTAATTACTTAAAGCAAATTGATGATTTCTTCGAGCAAACACCTCTTCGCAATGTAATCGCTGATTTAAATCATTTTTTCCAAAAAGGAAACCGTTTATTAACATTCCCTGTAGATTTATATGAAGTTGGTGAAGAACTCGTTGTTACAGCTGAACTACCAGGTATACAAAAAGAGCAAATCCAAATTGAAATACAAAGTGAATACTTAAAAGTCTCTGTAAAAGAAGAGATACTCGAAGAGGAAGAAGAAACATCCCATAACTATTATCGCCGAGAACGTTCCATTTCAGAAGCATCAAGATTGATTAAGTTGCCGTATTCAATTAATAAAAAAGCAGCAAAAGCTTCTTATCAAAACGGCGTATTAGAAATTCGGGCGCCGAAACTTCCCCAACAACATGACATTTTATCCATAGACTAATGCAAAAAAAATAAGGGTGCTATGCACCCTTATTTTTAATCCACTAATCGCTTCATATCACGTATAATGTCTTCGTATGGCGTATTACTAATGCCACTATACTTTTTCATTACTTTTCCGTTTTGATCAATTAAATAAAATGATGTACCATGCATGACCTGACCGTTCTCCGGCTTATCTACAAGTGATTGGAAATTATCTTTTGAAAACTTTGTAATATCTTCTAACGAATATCCCGTTAATAAATTCCAGTTACTAGTATCCTCTGTAAACTTTTGAATAAATGCTTTCAGATTTTCTGGTTTATCAAGGTCTGGATCTACACTAAATGAAACAAACTGAACGTCTATCTTCTCTTCTTTTGCCATCTTTTGCAGCTTGGCCATATTTGCAGTCATTGGTGGACAAACTGTTTGACAATTTGTGAACATAAAATCTGCAACCCAAACTTTCCCTTTTAAATCTTTTGTACCAAATTGCTTTCCATCTTGATTTGTAAATTGGAAAGTTTCTAAATCCCAATTCAATGGTTTACGAAGCTTTGAACCTGATCCACTACATCCAGCAAGTACAAAGAGACAAAATACAACCATAAGACCAATTATTTTTTGATAACGCTTCATTTATAAACCTCTTTTCTCTATCCTAAATTTAAATAGGTTATGTTTATAATAACAAAAGTTAACACTACGAGAAAATTGTTTACTACATTTGTTCACGAAATCGTACGAATTTACGTATGTTACTTCTTTATTTCAAGCGAATTACTAGACAAAATATATTTTTTTACTATTATTTCTATAAATAGAAGTGATAAAACTATTTTTATTGTTACTTTTGTAAATACCTTTCCCTATTTTTTAACAATTCCTTAAACATTAATCCATGTTTTACACTGTATTCCTTAACAACATTTCGGTACAATACAAATACAACGATTTTAAATGAGGTGATGTTCATGGCAAAGCGCTATGAAAATATGGATAATGTTAGTACAAAAAAATCAATTCGCTCTTTTTTACGCTGGCGTAAAGAACGAAAGCAAAACAAAAAAGATTTTTCTTTCTTAGTAGAACAATCACCCGTTAAACAAAGTGCATTTTTGCAAAG
>NZ_JAKUFQ010000177.1:0-5310 GCF_022663475.1 Bacillus cereus group sp. BfR-BA-01382 | reverse complement strand
TAAATAAAATTAATAATAATTTAATTTTATTTACTTATTTAAAGGGGATTACATATATGAACAATATTAATGTTGGTCAAAAAATTATGGCATTTAGAAAAGGTGCCGGATTAACCAGTAAACGTTTAGCAGAGTTAGCTGATATAACACCTTCCATGTTAAGTCAAATTGAGAAAGGAATCACAAATCCATCATTACAAACACTAAAATTAATTTCTGTAGCATTAAATATTCCATTGTTTAATTTTTTCTTAGAGGATACCAGTACAGAAGAATTAGTTGTAAGAGCTAACCAAAGAAAAAAAATAACTTTTCCTGAAAGCGGCAATGTTTCGTATGAGCTATTATCTCCTAATTTAGATGGATCACTAGAATTGGCTTTAATGAATCTGTTACCTCAAACTGCTTCATCTATGGAACCTGTGGCACATAAAGGGGAAGAAATAGCATTTATTATGGAAGGACAAGTAAAACTATATCTAAATGATGAGGTTTTACTTCTCAATACAGGTGATAGTGTTAAAATCCCACCTTATGCAAAGCATAAATGGGAAAACACTTCTTTAAACAAGGTCACTGTTATATTTGGAGTAACTCCACCATCTTTTTAATTTCAAATACTAGCGAAGAAAAGTTAGAGAAAATAATCCTCTAACTTTTCTTGTATACATAACTTTATTTTAAGAAAGTAAAAAAATTGTCTCTCAATTATATGAGATTATAATCTAATCGATTAAAAGTAGTGAAATAGATCTTTTTAATTACATACTTAATTTACTTTTTAATGTCCAGTATTTTTCTCCATTCGCTTCAAAAGAGAATTCTACCCATCCATTTGGATCTTCACGATAAATAAAGATGGTTGTTCCAGAAGTTACTGTACCAACTTTATTCTCCTCGACAGCTACATCTGGTCTACTTTTAATTTTTAAATTAAATGGATAAGGTACCTGATAGTAAGTAGCTGATGATACAACATTTGAGCTTGAACCGTCTGCATACATTTTATATGGAATTTCATTAGATAATGCGTCGACATCTAATGTTTCAGGATTCTTTGGTAATTTTTTTGCATATGTATAGTCTTCTACACGAAACGGTTTAATACGTTCCATAATACCCGCAATTTTCTTAGCCCAACCTTTATCTGATGCATATTTCACGTTCATGCCAGTTAATGTTGGCCCGTTATAATACATACCACTTTCTTCTAAATATCTTTCTCGTACATAATTAGCGTTATAAGCAATGCTATCGCCGTAGCTTGGTAAATATTTCGCATATTTAAACGGATCTCCATCATATGCACGTAGACCGAATAGATTATGTTTTTGATATGCGATTTCTGATTTTCCGTATCCAGATTCTAAAATCGCATGCGCTGCTAAATAATGAGCACTCACGCCATATTGATTTTGCGCATTGATAAAATCTTGCCCATGTCCAACTAAAGGACTATCCGAATGATATTTCGCAATAAAACTATCAATCTCTTGAGCTGTAATTTTCGAAGCCACTGTTAAATTTAAATCTTCATATGAAGTAGCAGTAATAATCTCTTTTTCATCGTTTGAATTTTGTTGTAACATATCTGTTTTTGCAGTAAGTTGAGCAGCTTCAGCACGTGTTATAAATCTATTTGGTTGCCAACCGTTCTCAGTACCATTAGAAATTTTTAAATCTATTAAAATATTGGCATATTTTTCTCCCCAATGCCCTTTTAAATCTTCAAATCTAACCTGCTCGTTATAATTTGGTGTGTTTTGTAGTTTATATGCATTTACTAGCATCGTAGCCATAGCAGCGCGAGTTACTTTTCCGGATGGATTGAAGATTCCATTACCTTCACCTTTAACAATACCAGCTCTTTCAGCAGCAGCAATATAAGGAGTAGCCCAGTGGTTTTGTGAATCTGTAAAAGATGGTTTTGCATTAGGATCAATTTGTATCCCTAAAACTTTTGTCATAATTTTTGTAGCCGAAGCTCTGTCTAATGAGTCATTTGAACCAAAAGTTCCATCTGGATAACCATTCAATACCTGTTTATCAACTAAATAATTAACAGATTTATCAGCCCATACAGGAACATCAGGGAATTTATGAGTATCTGCTAAAATATTAGAAGAATAGGATAATATAGATCCTGCAAGGATACCTGTTGCAATTAATTTGTGCTTCATTAAAATAAACACCTCTACCATTGTATTTATCAAATTGGGATTTTCTATTTTTATATTTACATGTTTGTAATAATAATAAAATCGTATTATCACACATTCAATTTGATGTAACGAGTATAGTTACTTATATACGCAAGTGTCAATGAATGTCTTTTACAAAAATGTATAACATTTACATAATTTTAAATTTTACATGATCTTATAATTGACTTATGTATAAATTTTGTAAAGGACCTTTTGATAGATTACTTATTAGCTTACCTGAAGAAATCTCTTTAGTTGTTAATTTGCCAACCTTTCTTGTTTACTATGAATCAATTAAAAAAAGAAGTTTTTTGTTTAAGAGCTACTTTAAAATCTTAAGTTGATGGATGTGTGAACGTACCGCTACTAAAATTCTTGCTTTTAAATCATTATTACTGTATTATGTTTACGTAGCAATATAAGGATTATAGTATGTAAAAAGGAATCAAATCTACAAGTAATATTTAAATCCTTTTCCAAGTCAAAAAGACTTTGCCAAAATCTAATATAATTTATACTTGTCTTTTTAATATGTATCTAGTAAAAACATATTTTTTATCAATAGAATTCTGTTTTCAATATAAATTCAAACTTTTAAATAGAAGTTTATTTAATTTCAATGATAGGAATTATTGTTCTAAACAAGGAACCATACAAAGTAATCTGAAAAACCTGATAGATATTGTATGTAGTTTGCTCATCTCGAGGTACTACAATAAAAGAGCCTTACCTCTCTAGGTAAGACTCTACTAGTTTCGTTGTATAATATTTACATGATAACTAAGAAGCAGAAAACATATAACACCAAATAACAGCACCCTATTACTCCTCCTACAGCTAATACCTGTTTAACCCAACTCTTAAATTTTTGATTACTGTAAATCGCTTGCACTCTTTCCATATTTCCTCCTATTAAGGAGAACCCTTAAAGACTCTCACCTCGCTATAGTACCATTAAAAAATGAATGATAGAGATCTAATTTATAAATATGCAATATTGCATACGAAAATGTATTGTAATAATTGTAAGCGCTTACTATAATGAATTTATAAAGATTTATCATATCCTAATACGAAAAAAGAGGAGAGAATAATATGGAAATCGCAATGGCAGTTTTAAAATTTATAGGTGGAGCAATCCCATTAATTCAAGAACTTCTAAAAGCATTTATGTAAATTCACTATTCAGCAATTATTTACAAAAATTATCATACAAATGATCTGCCTATCAAAAATGAATTGATTTACAGATCATTTGCGTGATCAAGGTCCCTTTAACATGACTAAGGGGACTTTTTTAAAATTTCCAAATAATTAAGGTTACGTCACATCACCATCAAGTTAGCAAAATAAAATGAAACTTTAACTTGATGGTACTGGGGTAACAGTTGTGATTTAGAGATAAGATCAGATTATACAAAGATTACCCACTGATATGTGGAAGATAAAGAGATAAAGAATACACTTGCGAAATTTAAACGATTGAATTAAAAAACTTGATATTAGTGCGGTTAACAGAATATGAAAATTACTTAAAAATCGTGATATTAGCTAAAAAACACCAAGCCCCCCTCCCCTTCAGGGCCATCTTGGTATTTTTTACGTTCACATACAAATTATTATTTATATTGTTGCATGGGTTTCCTTTTAAATTATATACGTCTACTTTACCATCGATAAGCAATGACTCATGTCTCCCATTTAATCGTACTGATTATGTTTTAAAAACCATCTTGGCTAAAATGATAAAGTAATCTAGCAACTTAACCACGTATAATACTATCACCGAAACCATATATACGATTTCTATAACCTGCTACGATATTTTTCTCTTTTATGCTTTATATGACCAAATGATGATCAGTAAGAACATCTTTAAAAGTTGTATCTGCCCGTAACATTTGTTGCTGCAAGTACTGAGCCTGTTAAAATCATTACTTTCATTTTCATGCTATTTTCCCCTTCTTATCCTAATTATTTTTCATTATTAATAATAAAAACATTAATTTCTCCCAGAATGCTATAGACTTACTAAAAAACTCTTCTTGCCTATAGAAGAGTTTTTACTATGATGTGACTCATACATCAAGGGTACTGTTAATTTTATATGGAAAATAAAAAGACTCCATTTTGAAAAAAGGTTAATCAAAATGGGGGTTTTTATTATAAATCTGAATTTATATATCCTTCTACCTAAAACATCGTATTATCATTAACTGCTTCACTTGGAATCTCTTGAATTACATCCCAGTGTTCGACAATCTTTCCATCCTTGATACGAAATATATCAACTATAGCAACTCCCTTATCTTGAGAATTAGTACGAGAATGTACATGAAGAGCAACTGTATCCCCTTCAGCTAATTCTTTTTTTCAAAAAACATTTAAATTCTACCCTAACGCTTGCAGAATTCTAGCATCCATTACTTTTCTTCTTGTTCTTAAATTTGTCATTGTCCTTAGTAAATTAATCCCAAAACTTATCATAAACTAACGCTCACTTTTCAATATAAGTAGACATGAGTATACTTATATTGAATTCCTTGAAACTTAATAAGTCCAATATTTTCTCAAAAAAATAGCAATGTAAGCTACCTCCTTTTCTACCATAGTACTAAGACACCTCTTATACGATATATTCAATAGCAAACATTTAAGCATCAAAAAATCACTTAGCGAAATTTGTACTATCTTAGCTATATTTTGTCGCATTACAAAGGGTGGGTAACTGCCCATATTCTGAATATTCTGTATATTTATGAAAAAAACTCATTGTTAAATTTAATGTATCTAATTCCTGTTATTATCAGAATAAGCCTTTACATAGAAAAGGGGGATATTATGAATGTTCAAGAGAAGAGTAATGAGCAATTGATGGGATTATTACACGAATGGTATGAAGAAATTCGTTTATATCATGTAAAAGAAGCAAAACAAACATACCTAAAAGTAAAAGAAAGTTTAAAAGGACTAAAAGCAGATCACTATGTATCATTCTATTATTCCCTACTGAATTTTAGATATATGGTCTTGGTAGATGCAATGAGTATTACAAAAGATTCTTTTAATCAAATAGAAAAACTCTCTACTATCAAAGATGATTTTT
>NZ_JAKUFQ010000176.1:0-5426 GCF_022663475.1 Bacillus cereus group sp. BfR-BA-01382 | reverse complement strand
CATTTAATTTTTCTTTTACTAATTCCACTTTTTTCTCTTCTGTAGGTTTTTGAGAGCCACCAAATTCTTTGTGATATTTCTTATCTTGTTCTTCGTTATATTCGGCTACCATTCTATCAAGTAAATCATTTAATTCTTTAGGAATATACTCGATTTTACTAACACCTGGAGCTTGTATACTATTGTTTTTAATTAAACAATATGTAATTTGCCCGAATTCACGATAAATAATATCGGTTGGAGAATATCTGGCTTTTGTTTCTTCAGCCTCTCTAAAACTTTCATTTACTGGTCTTCGTCCTAAACCACCTAATATACTGAACTTTTCTTGAGAGTATCCTTTCTGCATTGTTTTCTCAATAATTTCTCCGAATTGTTTTGAATAGTAATCAGCATCTTGAGCATTACCACCAGGGTAAATAATTGTATTACGAGCATTGGTAGAAACAAGTTCAATAAAGTCTTTTCCATCTTTACCACTACCCATACCGATTAAGGCACGGTTTTGTGTTGCTAAATGCGATGCTACACGATAAGAACGACCTTGTGTTAACATATCAGCAAATCCAGGATTTGAATACGTTTGGAATTCATCTATATAAAGCATGTTTCCTCGTCTTGTATTCTCATTCCCTGGTCTTCTAAATACAGCAGACTGTAATTGTAGGATAATAAAGTAACCTAAGTATTTACCTAAATCACGTAGTTTACCTTGAGCGGTAGCGATTGTAATAATCGTACCTTCTGCAAGTGATTTATCAAAGTCTACATCTGAACCACGACCTTTAGGAGGATTCAGAACTCGTCTTAAATATTTATTAGAAACAAGTTTTGCTACCTGAGAGCGAACACCAGAACAATGTTCGTATGTTTTTGTTGCCCCTTTATCTCCTGTTGCACCAGTGAAATAATCGTTTAAGAACCATAATGCGATATCGTTGTTTTCTTTTGCCATTGAATCGCTTTCGGAAGGCAATTTAGAAAAATCCTGCACCATTTTCTTACCGCCACCACCTGTATTATGTAACAAGGTTGATAAATCAATTAACGTAGCATCATCTCCATATAAACGTTTTAACACTTTCAAAGCATTACGAATTAAGTTTTCGTTCATATCTAAGAAGAATTGAGGAGAATCAGGGTTTAACATTTTAAATGTTGTGGCCATATTCTCAATTACATCTGATTCATCTCCAAATAAAGGATTGAAATACGGACAATCAGGTAGAATTGGATTAAAGTATTGAACCTCTCTATTATAATAACGAGCCATTGCAAAGATTTTTTCAGCTAAATCCCCTTTAGGCTCAATTACAGTAACACCTAATTCAGGATTTTGCATATCTCTATGAATCATTGGAATAATTGTTTGAGATGTTTTACCAGAACCTGTTGGTCCCAAAACTAACATGTGAAGATATCTATCTTTTAAAGGTAGAATTACAGGGTTTTGTGTATCTATGTTTTGACCCAGGACTGCATCCCCTTGTTTGATTTCTTCTTTTTCTTCACCTGCTAACGCATTCCAAATAGATGTCTCTGTGAATGCAATCATTTTATTTTGGAATTCTTCATTTCTAAAAATAGCAATAGAACTGATAATAATTGCAAAATCAACAAGATAAATAACCTTTGTCATACTACTGTATAATTTGGGGTCTTCTATATTGTTTAATCCAGATACAATAAAGTGGTCAAATATAGACAATGCACCAATTACTAAAGAGATTTTCATAATCTTGAGTGCAAATGATTTTTTCTTTTCATCTGTAAAGTCTTTTAAAAACGAAAAACCTAAAATAATTAACAATACAATTCCCAGATGAATAAAAAAGAAGCTTTTCTTAAACAATAGAATGGTAATGAACATGCTACATTGAAAAGCAAATAAGCCTATCATAATCCCGTTGATATTTTCACCTAATTGCTTTAATGTAGGGTTGTTTTTTAGTTCTGCTATTTTGTTGCTCATTATTTATCACCATCCGTTTTCAAGGATTGGTGCTTATCAAAATCCTTATCCATTTCTTTAAAGAATTGAATTGTTTTATAGTGGTACGTTTTATCTTTAGGAGCATACATACCGTAATATTCTAAAGTTGCGTTATTGTATTCGATAACATATGCAATTAAGTTATTTTTCTTTTCTATCTGAAATTCTATTTTGTGAACTCGTTCCGCACCAACCATTGTATTTTGAATGGTTTTTAACATAGGGTCATCACTTTCGCCACGTAAAACCTCATGATTTAAGATTTTTACCTCTCCATTTATAATAGGTGATAAGCTTTCGAAATCATGAATAATAGCACGTCTTTCTTTTTCGGGTAGCATAATAGTACCAATAACCATCATTTCAGGATGACGCATGTTTTTTGCGATTTTCCCTTTTTGGAAATCTGGTGCTGTCAGTGTAGACATCATGATAGATGCATCGTAGTAAATGGACGCAATTTTTGTATTCGTACCTGTTGTGAATTGATAATTTTTCACTTCATCTTTTACTTTGTTAAGTATTTTGTCATAACTTGCGGAAGAGGCTAATTGAATCAACTCTTTTTCAAACGCTTTTGCTTTGTCTTCAGGATATTCTTCTTTTCCTTGACCTTGACCAATCTTCATCAAGTTACTTTCATAATTGGCACCGTCGCCACCCATCATGTCTTTTTTCTCATCAATTGTCATTTTTGAGATTTCTTCTTTTTTGAGTGGTGTATATTTCTCTAAATGCTTATCAATCTTTTTTTCCTCTTTTTGTTTTATAACTTTTTCTTTTACTGTCTTATCCTCAGTAGCGAATGGATTTGCTACTGCAAACCAGATGCTTGTCCCGATTCCAACAACCACAGTTGCCCCAAGTAGACCAAGTAAAACTTTTTCTTTTTTCATAAAAATCCCCTCCTAAAAAAATATGTGCTATATCATATACAAGGAGAGAAATATTTATAAAAAAAATAGACTACAAGATGTGTTAATACACTTTGTAGTCTATGAATTAGTGTTTCTATTAACTATTTGGTAGAAACAGTTTGTAATTTATTGGTATATTTTAATTTAGCGCTACTTGTTTTTCCTGAGCTCCAAGTCATGGTCTTTTCACCCGTCTCCTTACCATTAAGTAAGTCTATCGCCTCTTTTTTTGTGATTTTTGCTCCAAAATACTCTTTACCAATTAGTACAGTGCAAGGGTCTTTGTAATTTTCGCATAGGAAGTATTTGCTTGTTTCTTTAATGCCACCACCGCATTTAGGGCACTTACAAATCACTTCACTTTTAGATGCTGAAGAATTGGTACCTTTTGATTTTTTAGTATCGGAATTAAAAATCATATCAATGGAACCTTTGTCTTTATTTACGGAAAGTTTTGCTTTCCATGTCTTTCCACTCTTTGTAAAGTCTAATTCTTTAGAAGACTTTCCACTTAAGATTTTTTTAATTTCAGCTTTCGTGATTTTTGCTTCTAAGAATGTTTTTCCGAATAAAAAGTCACATCCGTTTTTGTATGCTTCGCATAGATAATATTTTTTACCTTCAATTACATGTTTTCCGCATTTTGGACAAGAGCCAAGGGAGTCCTTGCTTGAGGATACAAATACTTTTAACTTCTTCAAATCCTCAACTTCCTTTTGTATGTAAGCAATCATTTCTTTATAAAAGACATTCGGGTCGAACTGATTTGCTTCAATTTCTGAGAGTTTTTGTTCCCATTTCGCTGTTAGTTCTGGAGACGTAATATCGTGACCATTTAAGGATTGGATAATTCCGATTCCATACTCAGTTGCAAAGAAGGATTTTTTCTTACGCTCAATCATATTTAGTGAAACTAATTTTTCAACAATACCACCTCTTGTAGCGGGCGTTCCAATACCTTTTGCTTCTTTTAAAACTTCTTTTAGTTCATCGTCATCTATGAATCGTCCTGCATTTTCCATTGCGATGTTCAGTGTTCTATCTGTGTATCTGCCAGGCTTACTTGTTTGTTTTGTAATTAATTCCGCTTTCTTCAAGGAAACCATTTCGCCTTTTTTTAGTGGTGGAAGCATGTTGTCTTGAGCTTTGTAATTATATAAGGCCATAAATCCGATTGACTCCAATACACTTCCTGATGTTTTAAATAAATGTCCGTTATTTTCGGTAACAACACTTGTTTTTTGGCTCACCATAGGAGGTAAGAAGATACTTAAAAATCTTTTTGCAATTAACATATATACATTAATTTCTTTATCTGTTAATCGACCAAAATCAGGTGATAATCCTGTCGGCACGATGGCATAATGGTCGCTTACTTTTTTATCATCAACATATTTTTTATTATTTGCTATATCTGAAAGAATTTTAGAATCATTAATAATCGCCTTTGTTTTATCTGCTAACTCAGGGATGTTTTGTAAAGGTCTAAGCATAATAGCGAAATCGTTACTGATAGCTTTTGTTAAATGGGAGCTATCTGTACGAGGATAACTTACGAATTTTTTTTCATACAATGTTTGTGTGATGTTTAAAGTTTCTTGCATTGTGTATCCATATACTGAGTTTGCTTCGTTTTGTAAGGCTGATAAAGAATGTAACTGAGGAGCGTATTTTACGTCTTTTTCCTGATTAACAATTTTAACTGTGCTATCCGTACTTAAAGAATCAATAATCTTTTGTGCATCTTCTTGCTTCCAAAATTGTGTATCCCCATCTTCATTGAAGTGAACGCCTTTGTATTTCCCAAAATCAGCTTCTATTTCCCAAAAATTTTTCGGGACAAAATTCTTAATTTCAAGTTCTCTATCAACTAAAACTTTTAGGGCAGGAGTCATAACTCGTCCCAAATTCATCTTTTTACCACCTACAATTGAAAAAGCTCTTGTAAAGTTCATTCCAATTAACCAATCGAAATATGCTCGTAATTTACTTGCTTTTGTCATATTGCTTAAAGCGGGTTCATTTTCATCTCGTAGATTATCAAGAGCTCGTTTAAGTTCTTTTTCTGTTAAATCGCTATGCCAAATTCTTTTAACAGGTAAGTTACAGCCGATAGAATCATAGAAACTAAAGAAAATATGCTGACCTTCTCTTCCTGGGTCACATCCATTGATAATATAGTCGTAATTTCCATTTTTGATGGCTTTTTTAATGTCTTTATACATATCTAACTTATCCTTGGTTGGTTCATAAAGGAATTTGTCAGGAACCAATGGAAGGGTAGCTAAATCCCATTTTGCCCATTCTTCTTTATACTTATCAGGATTAATCAATCCCATTGTATGTCCTGCGAAGGATTTAAACTCGATAGTATCTTTATGACCAAAAGTGTGGTAAGCACTTTGGATTTCTCTCATTAAACTCGGTTTTTCTGCAATTAGTAAAGCTCTTGCCATTTTTATCATCTCCGTTTCTTTAACTATAGTCAATATTATATGATATTTATTGACTATATT
>NZ_JAKUFQ010000175.1:0-5501 GCF_022663475.1 Bacillus cereus group sp. BfR-BA-01382 | reverse complement strand
TATATCAACGATTTTCTTAATATATCGATCTATCGACAAAAAACGACAGACAGGCAACCCCTTTCTCATCAACAAAAAAAAGAGCCCACACATTCAAATGCAGACTCCCTCCAATCACTTATTTATCGAAAAACGAAGTAACTGTGTTAATCCCGGCTCTAAATTCATTTCACCTTTATGGCGTACATATACCACTTTATCCCCATCAAATTTCGGAGGGTTTGCTTTACTATACGTATGCCACTCATTCGTTCCTTCTATAGAATACTCCATATATTCAGTTGCACCGACAATTATATTTTTACTATCATCTGCCGCTACATTTGGTGCCATCTGCGCAATTTTTGAATCACTAATTAATAACTTCTTTATATCCTTATCACGTTTGTAATCGTAAGCTGTCACAATTACATCGTTACCATATGCTTTCACTTGTAACCCTTGTTTAAATGAATAGCCATCTGGAGCAGTTTTCTCTCCTCCATTTGGTCCCGCTGACATCCAGCCTGTTTCAATCCCGCCCGTATTTACAACAGTGAAACCTTTTTCATCTCCGCCTTTAATTTTCTTTTTACCAGCCCAGTCAGGTAAGTTTAAATCCCAATGCGTATGACTCGTGAAGAAAACAACTTGCGGATAGTCTTTTAATATATCGTACAATTTATCCACGTTTAAATAATCTTGTAAATACGGCGATTGTCTTGATCCAGATACCGTATCAGGTAAAACGTGATGAGAGAAAATAAAGATTGGCTTATTTTTATCTTTTTGACTATACTCTTCTAAATTTTGTTTTAACCAACCTAATTGCTCATCACTCATATATACTTCGTCCCACATTTTTGAATCGTGGTATTTCATATATTTTTCAGTTCCTAAAAATAGAAGCGGATACCCATCTAATTCTTTTTTATGATATACCTTTTCTTGTCCACTAAATTTCAGATAGCGGTTAAATAAAGTTTCCTCAGTTACACCATTTGGCCATGTACTTTGAGAGAGTTTCCCATCTGCTGTCCATTTCCCAGCATAAAACTCATGATTCCCAACAGTAGACCATACATTTTCTGGATGCTTATTTTTATTTAACACACGCTTTACATCATCATATTGTGACTGTTGTCCAGTTGGCGTTATATCCCCATTCATAATAAGCGCTCTAGAAAGTGGCGTCACTTTGTTCATATCTTTTAGCACATGATCAAAATCCCCTAAATCCCCTTGAATATCACTAATAACGTTAAAAGTTGTAGCTGATTTCCGGACTTGCTCTTTCCCTTCCGCATGTGCTGAAAACGTCGGTAATAATGCCGCCATAACTGCTAACGAAGCAACTGTCTTTTTCATACAAATTCTCCCCCTAATAATAGAATGTACAAACTGACATGTTCTGCTTTCTCTTAGGTGCTTGTCCAATTCACATTATAGGGGGCGATTGTAAAGATTAATGGAGTAAAAATTTAAGTGTTTTTTAAGAGATTTTGTCTTTTTTACACGCCCCATTTAACAATTAACACTAATTTTTCTATTAACCTACTAATATTAACTGAATGTAAATTTATACGATAAATCACTTCGTTTAATATGTTGTGTTTTAATTTCCTTTACACAATTTCAATAAAGTACTTTACCATTTTAAATTCTCTTCATTAATCCTCAACTTCTATTCCAGCCTGTTTTAATGGTTCTAATACTTTCGGGTAACACATTGAAATATATTCCACTGTTTTTAAATTTTTTAGATTTTGAAATCCTTCAACAGATATAACATCAAATAAACTGTCTTCACCGTCCCAATCAGGCTTTAAAATATGATAAATTTCATTCCCACCATCAAAGCAAAGGGACTCAATCTTTTCCAAATCACTTATTTCCAAAGTTAACGCTTCTAAAAAAGCTTTGATTTCAACAATTGGCCCAGCTCCTGAATACCATTCAAAATAATTCGTATGCTTTTCTATTAAGTCTTTCAATTCTTTTAGAAATAGTGGCTCTTTATCTAATAAAGCTTCAATTACCACTAACTTAAAATTAAAATCCTGAAACATTTTACTCTTCCTCATTTTAAATTCCTCCAATGTTATAACATCCTTGTCCAAATTATTATAAGTAAAACATATCCAATTGCAGCTTCTTTATTTCTTTCAATATCACATTAAAAAGGGATATGCTTAATTGCATGTCCACAATCGAGAAAATATACATTATACATATTTTCTTACTAATTATATTCTTTATATACTTACCTTCGCTTCTCTAGCATCTTGTTTCTTAATTAAGTCTAAGTAAAAATGCGAGACAGTTGTGTTGTAATAAGGGGAAATGAATATGAATGACAGATTAAATGTAAACATGCCTATAAATGCAGTTAATAAAAACCAACCAATAAAAGATAACCAAAGAACAAATAACTTGAACTTATGTCCTTTCATTATTCTTTTACTCTCCCTTAATGCTTCACTTGCTGTATAATCCGGATTCTCTATTAAAATATAATATGCCATTGAATAAGAAAAATATTTAATAATACCTGGAACAATTAATAACAGACTCCATAAAAATAGAAAAACAGCCTGCAACACTCCTAATTTCATTGATTTACACAAATTATTTTTCCTAAACCCCACAAATACATCGTCCACCTTAGCATCTTCATTTTTACCTAAGCGTAAGGTGAAAACAGAATACCCATAATTAAAGATACCTTGTATGACACTGTAAATTAAGAAACAAATCAGTCCTATAAAAAAATAACTTAGAATAAGTAAAACTAGTGCTGTTAGATCTACTTGTAGTTGCCCACCCATTGAATAAATAAAGAAAACATCCAAACCAATTATCCCAATAAACAAGCCAAATATTAAATATATAAAACTAGCGATTGCTGATGCACTTAAAGTTGGTACAAAATAGTATAACGCCGATATCCCTATACTTACTCCCCATTTCCCATCTAACGAATTAAGTGCTGCTTTCTTTAAATTTCTTATCAAACTTGCATCCTCCTTTTTTCCATATTTTAGCCAATAAAAATTTTACAAATAAAAAACTTGTAGCAAGCCCCACTACAAGTTCTTTTAGCTAAACATTTTAGCTTATCAAAACAAAATATACCTTCTACACAATCGGGGGTAATTTCTAAAATATGGTTTATTAAAATCATTATATAATATAATCATGGATTTTTGTTGAATATTCTATGTTTTCCGACAAATATACCCGAAACTCTTCCTGATGTTCATTTAGATATAATAACTTATATAGCAATATATTTATCATTATCTTTCCCAATAAACCCTATCCTCTTGTTTTCCACAAAAAAGCACAGAGATTCCTCCCCATGCCTACTAATTTCCTACCTTTTTACCGCATGTACATAATGTACTGTCTCAAAAGCTTCTAAATAATCGTTTCGTCCTTCAAAATATAATACATCAATATCCTCTGGTGATAAATGCTCATAAATGAGTAAGCCCGCCTTCTCTAACAGTTCTTCCATTTCAGCATAAGAATAACATGATTTCATCGGTTCTCCGCCTACCGCAGCCATTTTCACCATGTTTTCAACTCGATTGGACAGTCCTTTTTTCTTAAATAAGTTTTCATCGGGATAATCGAAAACGATAGAACTCCCTACTGGAACTATCTCAAACAAGCACTCTATTAAACTAGCAAGTTCCTCTTTCGTTAAATAGTATGTTACACCTAATAGACTAAAGAACGTCTTTTTATTTTCAAATCCTTCATTGCGTAACTGTTCATAGGAAAATCCTTTCGTGAAATCCATCGAAACAAAATGAAGGTTATTTGGAACTTCAAGTTCTACTTCTTTTATTCTTTCCTTCTTAAACGCCTGCGTAGAAGGATGATCCACTTCAAATATTTCTATTTTATTTTCTAATTCTCGGTGTCTAAAACTGAACGTATCTAAGCCTGCACCGAGTATGACGTATTGTTTCGCTCCTAATGTAATTTCATGTAGTAATACTCTTTCACAATATGCGGCACGTGCTAAAGGTGTTGGTGATAACTGAACTTGCGTAATCCATTTTAATATTTCTTTTGGATTGTCTTGAAACTGCTCTGCAATTTCTTTATTGAAAAAGTGAATCCCTTGAACCATGTTCGTTTCAATATTGTTACGTTCTTTTTGTGAAATGAAATCTTTAGCTACATAATCATCAAAGATTTTAGGATTATCAAATTCACTATGATACGCCCTTCCGAAAGCTGATACTAACGACGTTACACTTGCTTCACCTTGTTTCACACACATACACTCTCCTTCATTTTCACAACAAAAATAGGGTTCCCCTGGCCAGGAGAACCCTATTATACACCTTATTTTTATATTGGTAAATTATAGAATAAATAAGTTTTTTTGTCAAGTTTTCAGCCTACTAACGCTCCAATAATTTGTGTAATCTCTAGCAGGAAGATTTCGATCTACACCGAATATTCCAGTTCATAACAATACAAATGGAGGGCGTCATGAAAAGATTAGTCATCATTACAGTTGGAAAAACACACAGTGGAAAAACTACATTTGCAAAAGAGCTAGAAAAAGAGTTACCTAATTCTTTTATTATGGACCAGGACAACCAAGCTGAATTTATTAACACACATTATGAAAAATTACAGCCGACAGAAGGTTCAAATATACTAAAGCACGGTCTTTCAAAATTCATTGTTGATTATGCGAAAGAACATACAAATTTACACCTTATTATTTGTAATTCCAATCGCAGTAAAAGCGGAAGATTCTATTTACTAAACGAATTATTTCCACAGAATGAATATGTACGCATATTAGTTCATTTTGACATTCCAGATGATGTACTTTACGAAAGAGTGGCTCGAAGCACGCGAAGTACGAATATTTTTAGAGGTGGATATTCTAGTTTCAAAGAAGTACTTGATCGACAACAAACTGAATCACTTCACGATGATGTGGTAGATCCTGTAGAAAACGAGGCTGATTATTTGTTTGTTATTCGCAATAATAAAGATGTAAGCTTTACTATAGAAGAAATTGTTCATCTAGCTAAAGGTTTATCCCCTACCCCCAAATAAGAGATTATAAAAATTACATAATCATAGATTATTATGCAAATCCTTCCTCTAAGCGCCTAACATAGTATATAATAATAAGATAATCTACTTCTATATGCTCATTTTTACACAAAACAGTTCATGCATATGAAAGAAAAGAGGTACAAAAATATGAAAACAAAACAAACAATCGCTGCGTCTACACTAGCTTTAGCAATGATTGCTGGCGCGAACCCTGCTCATGCGGAAGTAAATGATGCTACTCCTCAGCAAAGTACGGGAGATCGATTAGCTGAAATTAAGCAACATAAACAAGAGTTAGATGCGAAATTGCAGCAACACAAAGAAAACGTGGATCAAACATTGAATGAACTTAACAAGGTTAAGGAAAATGTTGATACGAAGGTGAATGAACTACATGAACGTAAACAAGTTGCTGATGAAAAAAT
>NZ_JAKUFQ010000174.1:0-5608 GCF_022663475.1 Bacillus cereus group sp. BfR-BA-01382 | reverse complement strand
TATTTGAAACTATTAATATGACCTAGGTAATATTATAGTAATTAAATAAAAAGACATACTTTTAGTATGTCTTTTTGTTTTCAATCAACATTTTCGGTATGCCTACAAGAGGGATAACCTGTGCAACCTATGAACTGCCCTTTAGAAAGGCTGTTTGTTTTAATAATTAAAACTTTAGAGCACTTGGGGCAAGTCATTCGTTTATCTTTAAGTTGGATTTTCGCCTCTGTAGTATCAAAGAATAACAAATTTTGTTTAATGTTTTTAGAAGGTTCGGGTTGCCATACTGAAGTGATGTTAAATTTTTCACAGTAATCATATATTTCTTTACCAAACCATCTACGGGTTTTCTGGAGGTTCAATTTACTAACGTTACGTACTTTATTTCTTCGCCAGTGATCGAAATATACTCTATCACCTTTTCCTTTTTCGTCGTATTTTGTATCGTTTGTTTTTGCGGTTCTTGCGTTTTTGAGTAATAAATCAGTAGGGGCTTCTTTGAAAATATTTAAAGATAAGTTTAAAAGATGTTTTTGTAATTCTTCGAAAAATGGGTATGTTTTGGAATCACCTTTTTTATCGATTGTACAAACGTAATCTTTTACTTGTTGAAAGATATCCTTAGGAATATAAATGTCTACGTTATCATTTTCGTTACTTTCAAGAACCCAGCTAGCATTTGTATTCTTACAAGTAATTAAGATACTTCTTGGAATAGGTAAATATATACCTGTGAAGAGACCACTATTATATTCGAAATTGAAAAGAGCACTTTGGGCAGTTTCATTTTTACAAAATTCATCTAAATGCTGAAATACTTTAGTAAATATCATAACGGTAAATCTCCTCTCATTCTTAAAGGGTTATGTAATGATAATAAAATTTCTTCTGTCACTAAAAACAGCAAAGGTAACCCTAAAGGTTACCTTTTTATCTTATCATATTTATTGAAGGGTTCCAAGATAAAAGTAACCATAGGGTTACTTTTATGAGGATTCCTATTATAATAGGTGTATGAAAAATTTAAAATTAGCAAGGAAACTATTAGGATTCACCCAAAAATCCCTTGGGGAAGCGCTTGGCGTTTCTAGTCAAATGGTGAAAAATTGGGAGTTGGGTATGAAAAATCCAAGACTTGAGAATTTGATTTCCATTGCAGACATACTTACGAAAGAAGCCCGAGAAATTATTGAAAAGGAGTGGTTGGAAGTACCCAGGGAAAAAATCAGTATTGATTATTTACTCGGCAGAAGTATGGATGAAGGAACTTCAGTATTATTAACTCGTATTTGGGGGCTTTCGACTTATTATAGTTACAGGAATTTTGGAACTGCAATTTATTATTTACCGGACTCTCCTTCAAATAATAATGAGGAAGTATTAAACCAAGTATTAAAAAAAGGTTTGATCGACTCTCCTGATGAACTTGTTCAGTACAGCAGAACGCCACACTTTTACTATGACCCATATTCAATTGGTGATTATAGCTATGGTGGCTCAATCTTTGTAGAAATTACAGATTTATTTTGGGAAAATGAATAAAGAATAACAGTTATTCTGATAATTGGAGTAGCTGTTTTTCTTTATTTAATGTAATTAAGTAATTCATAATCTTTGGCATCAGGTGTGATAAAATTAGTATTGCTATTTTAAATTTAAATTGGGAATAGACTCTTATACATAATACGAGATTAATTAAGAAAATTGCTTTTTAAACTAGATGGTCATTTAATACAATAAACAGCAACAGAAGTTGTTAAGTTTGAAAATTTATATCGTGGTGATTCTAAAGCTTAGGTAACAGAGGGGGAATGAACAATTAACCCAAGCATTGGAGGATATTATGATGAACTAATATCCAATTTTATAGAAAGCACTTAATACATGGGTATGTATGAGTCAAGATTTTTCTTTTGATAAATAAATGTACGAAGCAAGGGAGAAAGTTCTGATGGATGAAGCCAAAAAGTTTGCTCATGTTCATAACGAGGGGGAAAAGTAAGGGTTTTAAGAATGAGCTTAGCAAGAAAAATGGCATACACAATATTGCGTTTCATGCTCCGAACAAAGTAAAAGAATCCAACTATAAAAGAAGGATTCTTTCACCAGGTATTCGTTGGCAAATGACTTTATCTAAGGAATTGAGTCTAGACCACTCAATTCCTTTTTTATGTTATAAAAAAGAAGGTCATTTGTCAAAATCATTTGTTATAGAAACAAATGATTTTTTAGAACTTACACAGAACACTTTCAGAACGTATTTAATTTGTTTGCCCTTTACCTCTTAGTAAAACGAAACCCTAAGATATAATAACATAAAATATAAAGTTTTTGTCTCACAAAAATCTATTGATTTTGTATGAAGTTTTTATATACTAAAAGTGAGTTTCCGACTGTAATGAGGCGGCACTTTTATAGTAATACCAATCTGTTGTATGTACGGAAAAAGAGATCGGATATTCCGATCTCTTTTTCGCGTAAGGGTTAAAGATTAGGTGCTACTCCAACTCATATTCATTTTATGTTTAATAATAAGAAAATTCAATCTTATTATTTATTTCTCAATATATTTCATTTGTTTTTATATTATAATATGGTTAATTCTTTTTATTTATCTCTATATATCTGTATCTTCCTGTTATGAATCCTTAAGCCGAGGATTCATTTTTTTATGGTACTCTTATACTTTTCCATTACTTCATATATTAAAAGATCTAACTTTTGACTGAAATCAATTACTTTTTGATGGGAAAATCCATATTCCATTACAAGGTAAATTAATTCTTTTTTTGTACTTCTATTTGATTATATAAAAGCCGCATTTTCATTCCTTTTTTAAACTCCTTTACATATATGTATATATTTCATAATATACGAACCTATAAAAAAATAAACAAAAAAACAAGACTAAAACTAGCCTTGTTTTAAAATGATAATGACTAACTCTTATATGTAGCGTACATGATATATATCAATTTTTTGAAGTGGAATTTATTTGAAAAAGGATGAAAATATTATAGATGTAAGATTATATTTTTTGTAAAGAAACGGTTGAGATAGCTTTTTTATAAAGAAACAGTTGCTTTTCATTGCTTAAAATTAATACTGAAAATTTATCGACAGCAATAATTTTTCCAGGTACTCTAACACCGTTTAGTAGAAAAATTGTTACTTCTTTCTTTTCTTCCATTAATTTGTTATAAAAATTTTCTTGTGTATATATCATTTAGATGGTTGCAACTCCTTCCCTTTTTTAGAACTGTTCATAGCATCTAAGAATACATATTCTTTTACTGTTAGTTCAACCGTTGGGCAATATTCAACCTTCGATAATTCGTGAAATAGAGAAAGATTTTTGTGTAGTTTTTGAATCATTTCATCTAGAGTGATGTCTCCTACACCATACTCGATTACTGGATTTAAAAATACGTCTATATCCATTAAACTTGGTTCAATTTGGGAAACAATTTCTTGTACTTTTGGCAAAATAATTGTTTCATAACGTTGTTTGAATAGTTCTAAGTCTTCTGGTGCGGGTTCATTTTCACATAGCTTTTTGAAAGATAGTACACGAATATCATTTTGTAATGAATCAATACGCTCATTATAAAAAGCCTTGTCGAACCCTTCTTTGTCAGCAACATCATAATGAAGTTCTGTTTGTGATCTACGCTTTTTCTTATAAGAATCCATGAGGATTTTCTCTTTTGCATTAAACATCATGATAAAAACAGTACGCTCTAAATTCATGACTTGGTTTGCTACACTTAATGTTTCATCTAATACTTTTGTGCGTTCTTCTTCACTTAACTTTTTTATAGAGGATGGAACAAGGTTTTTGACATTCTCAAATGACTCTGAATTTGTAATGTGTTGAAGAGAAAATTGAGCAACCTCTGGTAAACAAGGATCAGTTGTTTTGTCTAAGAGTAACAAATCTTTAATCGTTCGCACTGTATTTTTGATCTCTTTTTGAGCTTGTCGAACTTTTTCTATGCTTCTTTCTATGTATTCTGGTTGTTTAAGACGATTGAAAATGTATTCTCTTCTTTCTTCAAAATGTTGCTGTAGAAGTGACATTGTTGTTCCCTCCTATATTTTCTGAATTAATTTAAAATTCCTCTTATATTGTATCATCAAAGTTTATGAATTGGAGACGATAGTAAAGTTTATTTGCAAGACAAGGTTTGAAATTGAATATCAGACAATCAGTAATACATATGCTTTACCAAAGCAATTACCAAAGTAGATATCAACCTTATAATCAAAGGAACTAGCATGGTAGCACTATCAAAAGAATTACTCGATTAGCACATGTCTTTAGGGGATTTTGAGTTTTGTTTATAGTAGGAGGAACGTAATGAGAAAAAGGAGGCGTAGAAGTTCATCAAACAAAATTTTGTGTGGGTAGGATGTACTTAATCAAAATGCAATGAGTACAACGGATACAACAGATTTTATATATAGGTTGATTAGTTGGTATGTTACAGAACCATTAGACAGCACAAGAAATAAGAAAGTTACCAGATGAATTTTTCGGTGTCATAAACAATGTACCTTTCGATATATTTGAAGTTATCAAAAATACCTCTCATATGGTGTTAGATTGTATATGCTTTGTATTGTACTGGATACCCAATTTGTTAACATATTCTTTTCTTAGGAGGGAAAACATGTTGAATCGAAAAGAAACAATTTCTTTTCAAGCCTTTATGGATCAATCTTATAAGAAGAAAAAACAAACAAAAATATATAGTATTGGTCCTATTAGTCCGTTCGCATTTTTTCATATGTCATCACCGCTTGTTCATACTTATGTAGCTCTGGGAATAGTAGGTGGCCTTACAATTGGATCTGTTTTGTTGGAAAAATACTTAGTACGAAATGATGATGTTTTTGCATCCAAACTTCTTTCTAATGGCCTGTATTACGGTGTAAGAATTGGAGGTATAGGCTTTATTGGCTATGTATTTATTCGTATTTTAATCATGTTGTAAGGAGGTTGGAAAATGAAGGGATGGTTAATAAAGAAGAGATACAAATACCAGCTAGAAGAGGTATTTAAGAAAGCGAAGCTATACGATGAGCACATTACACGAGGTGGAAAGGTCCCCATTTATCCTACGATTCATGATGTTTACGAAGGGAAAGAAAGTGTACGGTACACTTTTACATTGCCAAATGGTGTTGATCCAGCTCAAATTCATAAGAAATGGTTTTGTTTTCAACAAATACTAGGCGAAAATCTGATGATGGAAGGCAATATTAAAAAGTTCGTACTCCATGTATTTCATTCTAATACGAGCTTACAGCCTTACGATTACAGTTATAAACAATGGCAACCATTATTGAAACAATATCGTCTTCCTGTGGTAGTAGGGCGGGATCAATTCGGAAATACGATTGTGTATGATATGGTTAATTCAAATACACCTCATTTACTAATTGCGGGAGAAACAGGAAGCGGAAAAAGTAGTATGGTGCGCGTAATTTTAGCCACATTAATCCAACATATGTCACCAGAGCATTTACATTTGTACCTGGGAGACTTAAAAAATTCAGAGTTTCATTTTTTAAGAAGAGTGAGGCATGTGAAGTATGTTTGCAT
>NZ_JAKUFQ010000173.1:0-5770 GCF_022663475.1 Bacillus cereus group sp. BfR-BA-01382 | reverse complement strand
TTCATCCTGAGCCAGGATCAAACTCTCCAATAAAGTTAGTTTGTCTAGCATCTAAAAATAAAAATTGACGTTTCACGTTGTTTGTTTCGTTCAGTTTTCAAAGAACTACTTAGTCGCTCATTTGCGACTTCCTTATGTTAACATCTTCATCTTTCAATGTCAACTAAGTTTTTCATTTTGTTTGTCGCTTGCGACGTTATTGTCATCGGCGACTTGTTCTATATTACACTTCATTTGTATAATCGTCAACATCTTTTTATAAAGATATTCAAGTTAATATTTTTATGCTCTTTTAACTAGACACGTCTCTATAGGATTTCATTATCGGAGCACGCTTTCTGCTTCTCTTTAATTTATTCTTCCAAACATATTCGAGTTAATTTGAGCTCTAGACTTAACTCGTGCGGACGTTTCCCTCCAACAAAACTAGCAACCTTATTTTAACAAATACTAGTATATAATTAGAGAGTTGTTGTACTATCAATAAAACTCTATTAGAAGCAGGTGAAAATATGAAAGATATACGTATCCTTTTAGCAGACGACGATAAAGAAATCCGAAATTTATTAAAAATATATTTAGAACGAGAATTATATATGGTAGACACTGCAATCAACGGCGAAGAAGCCTTGCATTTATTTAATCAAAATAACTATAACCTCGTTATATTAGATCTTATGATGCCCAAAATAGATGGAATCGAGGTATGTAAAAAGCTTAGATATAAAACTAACGTACCTATATTAATGCTCACCGCTAAAGATCACGAAATTGATAAAATTTTAGGCTTAAGCATTGGTGCTGATGATTACATTACAAAACCTTTCAGCATTCACGAAGTAATTGCACGAGTAAAAGCTCTTATGCGGCGTTTTTTAGTTCTTGGAAGTAGCAATACTGCTCAAGAAAAAACAACTTTATCTTTTAAAGGACTAACTTTCAATCTAAATACATACACAGTTCATACAAATAAAGAAGAAATTAACTTAACCGGAAAAGAACTGGAACTATTAAAATTCTTTACTTCAAACCCAGGACAAGTATTTACAAAAACACAGCTCTTCCAAAATGTGTGGGACGATAATTATATAGAAGATGACAATACCGTTATGGTACATATTCGAAAACTTAGAAAGAAAATAGAAATCGACCCTTCCAATCCAAAATTCATTCAGACTATATGGGGAATTGGTTATAAGTTTGTAGGTGAAAAGCTTGAAGACTGATAAAACCCTCTCCCTTATTACATTACAACTTATCATTTGTGGGATTTTAAACATACAAATGGAACCAAGATTAAAAATGTCTTTATTTATAATCCTTATCTTAATTACAATTTATCTCTTCTTTTCAAGAATACAATTCATTCAACATCGCAAGGCAATGGATACTAAATTAAGTCGTGTACTAAAAGGAAACTTACAAACGAGATTATTCACAAGCAATGACCACTCATTACATAATATCGTTTTTTCAATAAACGAGCTAATAGCTAAATTAGAGCAAGTTCAGATTGAAGCCAAAAGATCCGAGGAATCCAGAAAACAACTTTTGTCTAGTATCTCCCACGATATACGAACACCACTCACCTCCATCATCGGATATATAGATGCTTTAAAAGATGGGGTTGCTGTTTCTGAAATAGAAAAACAAGAATACCTTAAAATACTTTATATGAAATCAAATAACTTAAAGCACCTAGTTGATGAAATATTCAATATGGCGAAGCTAGACGCTAATGAATTTCCACTAAAAGAAGAAGAACTCGACTTTTCTGAAGTTACTAGAGAAGTTTTGATTGAATTTTTACCTGAGCTCTCAAAACATAACATCGAACTGCAAGTTCTCATACCAGAATCTACTTGCCCTATTATCGCAGACCATCTGAGCCTTATGCGGATTATGAGTAATTTAATGAAAAATGCCATTTATTACGGAAAGGATGGAAAAATAGTAGGAGTCGAACTACTAGAAACCGATAGAGAATATGAACTTCATATTTGGGACAAAGGCCCTGGTATTCCAAAGCATGATTTACAAAATGTGTTTGAGCGAATGTACCGAAGCGAACAATCAAGAAACTCCTCGTTTGGTGGTAGTGGTCTCGGGCTCTCTATTTCTAAAGCGCTCGTTGAGAGAAATGGTGGGCATATATGGGTTGAAAGCACTCCATGGAAACGAACTATTTTTGGCTTTTCTATTCCAAAACACAATACTTTTAAGAAATAGTTAAGAAATGATTAATATGCAGTTAAGCCTTCCTTTTTATGATGTAAGTAAGAACTTATAGAAAGCAGGTGTCTCCTATAAATACAATTATAAAAACGACTAACCTTACTAAAGTATATGGCAATCAAAAATCAGTAGATAATTTAAATATTAATGTTCAACAAGGGGAGATTTATGGCTTCATAGGCCGCAACGGTGCTGGTAAAACAACAACCATTCGTATGCTGCTTAGTCTTATAAAGCCTACAAGTGGAACGATTGAAATATTTGGAGAGAACTTATTCCAAAATCAAAAAGATATTTTAAGCAGAATTGGTTCTATAGTTGAAGTTCCAGGATTTTATGAAAACTTAACTGCAAAAGAAAACCTATTAATTAATGCAAAGATAATTGGGGTTCACAAAAAGAATGCTATCGAAGAAGCATTAGAAATAGTAGGCTTGCAGCATGAGACAAAAAAGTTAGTAGGAAAGTATTCTTTAGGAATGAAGCAACGCTTAGGAATTGCACGCGCTCTTCTCCATTATCCCGAGCTACTCATATTAGATGAACCAACTAACGGACTAGACCCTATTGGTATTAAAGAAATGCGAAAACTTATTCATTCTTTAGCCCAAGAAAGAAATATAACCATACTCATTTCTAGTCACATATTAGCCGAGGTAGAACAGTTAGTCGATCGTATCGGAATTATTCATGAAGGAAAGTTACTAGAAGAAGTTTCTCTTGATACGCTACGTAAAGCAAATCGTAAGTACATAGAGTTTCAAGTGAATAATGACAATAAAGCTGTGATGTTATTAGAAAATCATCTTCAAATTTTTGATTATGAAGTACACGATGAAGGGAATATTCGTATTTACTCTCATTTTGGACAACAAGGATACATAAATAGAACGTTAGTTCTCAATGGTATTGAAGTATTAAAAATGATGATAAGTGAAGATAGACTAGAAGATTATTTCACCAAGCTAGTTGGAGGTGGAACAATTGGTTAATCTACTCTATACAGAACTCTTAAAATTAAAACGCTCTAATATGTTTTTAATTAGCATTATTGGTGCTGGTGTCGCACCTTTCTTAGTTGTAGTAGCCTCTTATATACATATAAAAACAAAACAGCCAACTCCGACTATTTGGTTCCATCAATTATTCACTGATGTTAACTTATATACTACTTTAGTTATAGGATTCCCCTTATATGGAGTAGTGGTTGCATATTTGCTTACCCGCGAATATGCAGAAGATACACTAAAAAATTTACTAACTATCCCCGTGTCGCGCATTAGCTTTATTATAAGTAAATTCATCATTCTCTTTCTTTGGATCATGATGCTAACTTTAGTCGCTTGGACACTTACTTTAATATTAGGGCTATTGGGGAATTTCCCTGGTTTTAACATTGCTTTACTTTTAAGTTCTTTCCTAGAATTTTTAATATGTGGTGGACTTCTCTTTCTATTGTCTTCACCTATTGTACTACTAACTCTTGTCATGAAGAGCTATGTACCGCCCATTATATTAACAGTCATTATTACAATGACCAATCTTATGCTCGTAAACTCCAAGCATAAAGATTTATTTCCGTGGACCGCTACTCTAGATATCGCAAATAATGAATTACAACCGACATATCCACCAGAGTATTCTTATATCATCATTGCAGTAACAACAATTTCCGGATTTATTGCAACACTATTCTATTTTAAAAAAGTAGACATTCATTAATTTATAGGAGTGAAACTATGAGCGATATCATTATTGCCTTCATACTCGGTATTGTAGAAGGATTAGCTGAATTTTTACCTATATCTTCTACTGGCCACCTTATATTAGTCGGGCATTTATTAGACTTTGAAGGAGAAAGAGCAAAAACGTTTGAAATTGTTATTCAGCTAGGCGCAATTTTAGCTATTGCAATTTTATATCATAAACGTCTCGTTTCTCTATGTAATATTAAGCCTCTTCTACGGAAAGAGAAAAAATTCAACGCGTTTCATGTATTTCTTGGCGTATTTCCGGCAGTAGTGGCTGGTTTGCTACTACATGATATTATTAAAACATACTTATTTCAGCCATACACTGTTGTGATTGGACTTGTAGCAGGGGCAATTGTTATGATCTTTGCAGAAGTAAAAAAGAAAGAGGCAACCGCCTATTCACTGGACGATTTAACATACCGTCAAGCTTTAACAATTGGATTATTTCAGTGCTTAGCAGTATACCCTGGCTTCTCTAGAGCTGGCTCTACTATCTCTGGAGGTCTATTAGCAAAAGTAAATTATAAAACCGCATCCGAGTTCTCTTTTCTAATAGCTCTTCCTGTAATGGTTGGAGCTACAGGCTTAGACTTACTAAAAAGCTGGGAGTATTTAAGTGTCGATGACATCCCTATGTTTGCGGTAGGATTCATTACCTCTTTTACCGTAGCAATGCTAGCGGTAGTAACTTTTCTAAAGCTTTTAGAGAAGATAGGTTTAAAACCTTTTGCATACTATCGTATTTTGTTGGCTATCTTATTTACGCTTTTCGTATTACTATAGATTCATATAAGTCACATATCATTAAACTGATATTCAATTTTAGAATATCGGTTTTTTATCTATTTCAACTCTAGTACTACTCACTTCAATATGGCATAGTGATAATAAGCTACCATTAATAGTCTGAACGTTCTTTAAGTAACTATATCCTTTATCATAAAATGCAATTGGGAAATTAAAGATTCTATATATATACAGAACATATTTACAAACCATATTCATTCCACATAGTATCTTTTTAATTTGCAACACACTGATACAAATTTCAAATGAGCACAAAGACAGAATAAGTAAATAAATAAATTTCCTAGGAATTATAAAGCGACTAAATTTAATTAGAGTGAGGTGACGATAAAATGAATCAATTAGCACAGACATATTGGAATACTTATTGGGGAAACAACAAAAAACCAGAATCTGTTATAGCTTGGCAATTTGGAGATTCCCCTAATTATCTTGCACAACTAGTAATTGACGGTATTAAAACTGCTACATGCTCCGGTCACATTTTTTATGAATTAGAAAATGAACCGCTACCGACCACTAATGATTATAGTATTATACTTAATAGTAATGATGAACCTGTAGCTATTATTAAGATAATAGAAGTAACTGTAACACCAATGAATGAAGTAAGCGAAGAATTCGCTATCGCTGAAGGCGAAGGAGATCGTACTTATAATTACTGGAGAGACACCCATGTTCGTTTTTTTACAAAGGAACTAAATGAGCTTGGTCTTAATTTCTCTGAAGATATGTTACTCGTCTGTGAGCGTTTTGAACTTGTTGATGTGAACAATAAAGTGAAATTATAAAAAACTGAGATTTACCACCCATTCTTATTTTTATAAAACACAAAAAAGACAAGTCATTCTGACTTGTCTTAAAGTTGCTTGGCGACGTCCTACTCTCACAGGGACAAGGTCCCAACTACCATCGGCGCTAGAGAGCTTAACTTCCGTGTTCGGTATGGGAACGGGTGTGACCTCTCTGCCATC
>NZ_JAKUFQ010000172.1:0-6037 GCF_022663475.1 Bacillus cereus group sp. BfR-BA-01382 | reverse complement strand
GTCCAAGGAACTAGCCGTATGCTAGCATTAGCGGAGAAAGGTGCTACATTCCATTTTATTTCTACAATTGGTATCCCGTTAGAATTAGCGGTAGATCAATGGGATACATACATGAAAACTGGTGATTTTAATTACAGTGTAGACTTAGAGAATGTATATTCAAATAGTAAACTACAAGCGGAAAACATTGTTCGTGAAGCAATGAAAAATGGTTTGCGCGGAAATATTTATCGTGCAGGTAATTTAGCATGTCATTCAGAAACAGGTTCGTTCCAACAAAATATTGAAGGAAACGCATTTTATCGTCTTATTAAAACAATGCTATTAATTGGGAAAGCACCAAATGTGAAGTGGAAAGTTGATTTCACACCAATTGATTTTGCTAGTAAATCAATTGTATCGTATTTAAAAGATTCGCAAATTGTAGGAGAGACGTTACATATTTGTCATCCACATCAAATTGAGTTTGAACAATTTATACAGCTAATTGGAGAGTGTGGATACAATCTTGAACTGGTTACACTTTCAGAATATGAAAATGCCGGACTTGAATTAGCAAAGGGAAATGAAGTAATAGCAGAGTTAATTGCTTCTCAAGTTGCAGGAGATGGAGCGCAGCAATCTGAAATTGTAATGGGTACGCGTAGAACGAATGAATGGATTAAGAAAAAAGAATTGAAAGTACCAGCAATTAATAAAGAATTTATACAGCAGTTATTAGCTCATGGTGAAAAAGTTGGTTATTTTCCAAAAATAATGAAATGATTATGCATGCTTTTGTTTGTTCAATAAAATAAATCATGCTACAATGAAAACGAATTAAGGACCGGGGAGCCAATTGGCTGAGAGGATGTAAGTAAACATCGACCCTCAACCTGATCTGGATAATGCCAGCGTAGGGAGTTACTTAAAGTGATGTAGCATATGTTATTCTATAATAACTTGCATACAAGGCTTTCCTACGCAGTAGGAAAGCCTTTTCTTATTTTTGAAATTTAATTTTATAAGGGGGATTTTATTATGTCACAACAAGTTACAATGTCATTTTCAGTAGTACCACAAGCGAAAACGAAAGATGTATATTCTGTTGTCGATAAAGCAATTGAAGTTGTGCAACAATCGGGAGTTCGTTATGAAGTAGGGGCAATGGAAACAACTTTGGAAGGAGAATTAGATGTACTTCTTGATGTCGTTAAACGTGCACAACAAGCTTGCGTCGATGCTGGAGCAGAAGAAGTGATTACTTCTATTAAAATCCATTATCGTCCAAGCACTGGTGTAACGATAGATGAAAAGGTTTGGAAGTACCGTGATGAATATGCAAAACCAGAAGCAATCTAAACTTATTACAACTATTTGGCTTATCCTTCTCATTGCGATATGGGAAGGATCTGTTTCATTATTTAAAATCGAACCGTGGATTTTACCAAAGCCTTCTGCCATTGTTCAAGAATTAATTGGGATGAAAGATTTACTATTACCAAATACGATGCAAACACTGCAGGAAGTTATAATTGGACTATTCTTTGCAATTTTATTGGGGACGAGCATCGCAATTATTATGGACGTTATACCGTTATTTCGTATTTTAATAAATCCATTGCTCGTTATTTCGCAAACAATTCCAATTGTTGTACTTGCACCACTATTTATTATTTGGTTTGGATATGGGATGTTGCCGAAAGTAATGGTCGTAATACTCGTTTGTTTCTTCCCAATTGCGCTTAGTATTTTAGAAGGTTTTCAAACAGTAGATAAAAACATGTTGAAGCTGTTACAAACAATGAAGGCGACGAAATGGCAAGTTTACCAGAAAGTAAAATTTCCAGCAGTGCTTCCATACTTTTTCTCAGGCTTAAAAATTGCAGTTACATATAGCGTAATGGGGGCAATTATCGGAGAATGGCTCGGTGCAAGTGAAGGATTAGGCGTTATGCTTACGAGGGCTACAAAATCATTTTTGACTGCTCGAGTATTTGGTGTTGCAGCAATCATCGTTATGGTGACATTGTGCCTGTATTTTATCGTAGAGTTTATGGCAAGAATAACAGCACCATGGATATATAGAAAGGACGGCAGAAAATGAAAAAAGGTTTGAAAGTTATGTTAGCTGCCTTATTAGCGGTAGGTGTGGCTGGATGTAATCCGGCGAAGAAAGAAGAAAGTAAAAGTAAAGATCAAAAAGTAAAAGTAGTATTAGATTGGTTTCCAAATACGAATCATACTGGCTTATATGTAGCACAAACGAAAGATTATTACAAAAAGCAAGGATTAGATGTAGAAATTATTCAACCGGGTGACAATGTAACAGCAGAGCAAATGATAGCATCAGGAAAAGCTGACTTCGCAATAAGCGCACAAGAAAATGTAACGTTGGCTCGTGTGGAAGGGATTCCTGTTGTATCTGTCGGAGCGATTATTCAGCATAACACTTCAGCATTTGCATCACTTAAGAAAGATAATATGACGTCACCGAAAGATTTTGAAGGTAAACGTTACGGCGGCTGGGGAGGACCAGCAGAAGAAGCGACATTAAAGACGATTATGGATAAGCATCAAGCTGATTTTAATAAAGTTGAAAAAATCATCTTAGGACAAACCGATTTCTTTAAATCAATCGGCCGTGATGCAGACTTTGAATGGATTTATTACGGATGGGATGGAATTGAAGCGAAGCGCCAAGGAAAAGAGTTAAATACGATTATGGTGAAAGACTTAGACCCAGCGCTTGATTTCTATAGTCCTGTTATTATTACGAGTGAAAAACATACGAAGCAAGATAAAGACTTTGTGAAAAAGTTTATGAGTGCAACAACAGAAGGTTATAATTTTGCAATTAAGGAACCGAAAGAAGCTGCTGATATTCTAATTAAAGCTGTTCCAGATGTAAATAAAGATTTAGTTCAAGAAAGCCAGAAATGGTTAAGTACGAAGTATCAAGATGATGCGAAAGCATGGGGAGTACAGAAGGAAGAAATTTGGACGAATTACATGAATTTCTTATATGACAACAAAGTTATTAAAAAGAAAATCGATGTAAAAGATGCTTTTACAAATGAATTCCTTCCAAGTGAAAAATGAGCGGATTACAAATAAAAAATATAGTGAAATCTTTCGACGGAAAGAATGTATTAGAGAATATTAGTGCCTCTATACAAGAGGGAGAGTTTGTTTCCTTTGTAGGACCGAGTGGTTGCGGGAAAAGCACATTATTAAACATGATTGCAAATGTTGAGAAACCAACAAGCGGGAACGTAACGTATAAAGATAAGCAAGTACAAGAGCAAGATGTTGTTAGTTATATGCCACAACAAGATTTATTACTACCGTGGCGATCAGCTTTGCAAAATATCGTTCTTCCGTTAGAAATTGAAGGAAAGCCGAAAAAACAAAGGCTGACAGAAGGAATGGAAGCATTAAAGCAGTTCGAACTAGATGAATATGCAGACCATTATCCAGATGAATTGTCTGGTGGTATGCGTCAAAGAATTAGTTTTCTGCGCACATATTTGTGTGAAAAGCCAATTATGCTGCTTGATGAGCCTTTTGGAAAGTTAGATGCATTTACAAAAATGGAAGTACATAGCTGGCTTTTAAACTCTTGGCATCAAGAGAAGCAAACAATCGTTATGGTTACACATGACTTAGATGAGGCAATCTTGCTTTCAGATCGCGTATTTATTTTATCTCAAAGACCAGCGTCAATAGTTGGCGAGGTACAAGTGAAATTACCTAGACTGAGAACGATGGATATGTTAACATCACTCGAATTAAAAAAGGATAAAGAAGAGATTTTAAGTGTGTTAGCTCCTTATATGAAAAAATAGAAAAAGCCTTTTAACAGTTTTTAGTATAATTACTGTTAAGAGGCTTTTTTTAGAATATGAAAAGATGGAGAAGGAACAAAAGGGAAAATAGAGAATAGAATATAACAGAGTAGTTTATACTCTTAATATAACAAATGTTAAAGGAGTGAAAGGATAAAATGACTTTATCAACTGTTCTTCAAATGGTTTTAGCTTGATATGGGAGAAGTCTGCCCATTTTTTAAGATTAAGCTAAATTGAAGACAGCAGGTAAAGAACCTTAATCCTTTTTTACGATAATATGTAATGGGTAAGGTGTATTCACCTTACCCATTTTTATATGCATAATTTAATAAGGCTTCATACTGTTGGTCTCTCTATTTAGCTTATGGACGATAAGTAAAGGAGAGAAAAAAATGAGTATATTAACAGTAGAAAATTTAAGTCATTCGTATGGTGAGAAAACCATCTTATATAATGCATGCTTTCGATTATTAAAGGGGGAGCATGTTGGGTTAGTAGGGAAAAATGGGATTGGAAAATCAACACTGCTAAGAATTTTAACAGGAGAACTTATACATGATGATGGGAACATTGAATGGTTTCCACATGTAAAGGTTGGATTTTTGCAGCAGCATATAGATTTACAAGAAGGGATAACAATTGAAGGATACTTGCAAAGTGCATTTTCTAACTTGTATGCGATTGAATATGAAATGTTAAAAATTGCAGAAGAGATGGCTGAAGCAGTAGAAGTAGAAAAATTGTTAGTAAGGTATGGAGAGTTACAAACTATATTGGAAAACTCTAATTTCTATCAAATTCATACAGAAATTGAAGAAGTGGCAATTGGTTTAGGGCTGTTTGAAATAGGATTGGAAAAGGATGTTTCAAAGTTAAGTGGAGGACAGCGGACAAAGTTATTACTAGGAAAGCTTCTTCTAGAAAAAGCTGATGTTTTATTGCTAGATGAACCAACGAACTATTTAGATACAGCACATATAGAATGGTTGCAATCGTACTTGAAACTGTACGAAAAAGCTTATATTATCATTTCGCATGATGAAGTATTTTTGAACAATATTACGAATGTCATTTACCATGTAGAAGAACGAAAAGTTAAGCGATATGTAGGGGATTATGAAAAGTTTTTACAAAGTTACCAAGTACAAAGGAAACAATTACAATCGGCGTATGTGAAACAACAAAAAGAAATTGCTCAGTTAGAAACATTTATTCAAAAAAATAAGATTCGAAAAGCAAAACAGGCAAAAAGTCGAGAGAAAGTATTGGAGAAAATGCAAAGGGTTGAAAAGGTTAATAATATACCTCGGTCCCGTTTTGCTTTTACTGTTTATAATGAACCAGTAAGTCGTATATTACAGGCTGAGAAACTAAGAGTGGGTTATAGTGAGCCGTTATTTCCAGGCTTGAATTTACAAGTGAAAAAAGGAGAAAAGATAGCTGTTGTTGGTCATAACGGTATTGGAAAAACGACAATGTTAAAGACGTTATTAGGTCAAATAAAGCCGCTAAGCGGTTCAATTTTTGTTGGGGAACGAGTAAATCCTGCTTATTTTGCACAGGAAGAGTTTGCTTCAGAAATAACACCGTTAGAGAAAGTTTGGGCAGAACGACCAGATATGACAAAGAAAGAAGTGCGCCAAGTATTAGCGAAGTGTGGATTGAAAGAAGAACACGTATTAAAACCTATTCGTTTATTAAGCGGTGGAGAGCAAACGAAAGTGCGTTTATGTGAACTCATCGCAACGAAAAGCAATGTTTTAATTTTAGACGAACCGACTAATCATTTGGATGTAGAAACTAAGATGGCTTTAAAAGAAGCGTTACAACAATATAAAGGAACGGTTTTAATTGTCTCACATGAACCTTCTTTCTATGAATCGTGGATAACAAAAGTATGGAATATAGAAGAGTGGAATGCTGAACAATATGAATAAAGAAAAGACATTAGCTTTTATGAGCTAATGTCTTTTCTTTGTGATTAACATGATTTTCGAGAACTCTTACATGAGAATTGTATGAAGAAGCACTCTTATGGTGCGCTTATAAGCGTGCTTTTTCTTTTGTTATATTTATAATAATACGAAAGCCTTTCCCTAACAGGTGACTATCTTTCTTTATATATATAGATAGTTCAAAGTGGAATGAAAATAATTCCTATATGTAAAGAATAATGTGGATATTATAGGAAGACAATAGAAATTAAA
>NZ_JAKUFQ010000171.1:0-6201 GCF_022663475.1 Bacillus cereus group sp. BfR-BA-01382 | reverse complement strand
CGTATCCCAACATTTCGAAACAAATAGCGCAAATTTTTTCAAATCTCTCAGGGTTGGTGGAATCTCCAGATGCAATTCTCAATTCTACTAAAACATCTTCAATTTCTTTTTGGGTTTAATCAACAATCTGTGCTCCTAATTCAGAAGTCTCGTAGTGAAAATGATCTAACTTTGTAACTAAATTTGCACTAAGGAGTAAATTAATCCTTTTTCTAATAGCATCTTTACTATCTTTTTCAAAGTTATACTTGGATCTAGATATGGCCACTAACTCATTTATGCTTTTCCTGGATTTGTACATATATGGCAATATATCTAGTAAAAACAGTAAAATCTTATCAAGATAGAATACAAAATCGAATTCCTCTATTTCTAATGTTTTCTTCCCGTATTCTGTGGTTGAATACTCGGAAAAATTTATTCGAAAAACTAAATTAAGTTTTTCAAGAGTATGAAGATAATGCTTAACTGAAGAATTGCTTATGTTATAGTTCGTAAAAGCGAAGTCTAATATATCGTTTATATCTTTTTTTTCTCCGATGAATTTGATAAAGTTTTTTGTAGTGGTGAGGGTATTATGTTGACCACCAGCAAGATAACCTAACCCTTCTATTTTTTTATCTAAATCATTAATACCTCTTATCCATTCGGGAATATCCTCTATTTTAAATGGTTGTCTAGTAGAATGGTCAGAGTTATGAAGAGTTTTAAAGTCCAAGTCATTTACCATAAGATTATTCAGGAAATTTTCACCTATGTTGGTAATAGAATATAAATACTTGAACTCTGAGAACTCTAAGCATCCTAAATCAGTCAGCCAACGTAATCGGTCAGATACAGGTGCTTTTGTTTTCCAACCGAATGAATATTTTGTTTTTGCTACATTTAATATTTCTCCAATAGTCATATCTTTTTCTTTTAAATAAAAAAGTATTTCTCCAAAAAATTTTATCTTCGAATGTAAGTAACGAAAAAGTTCGCTTTTATCTTGTTTTTTAATAAAATTTAAAGAGAAGGCATTTAATATCCATTTATTTGCACGTCTTTCTACGAAATCAGTAGCTTGTAGCCGTTCACATAAATAACTAATATCATATTCCTTGTTATTGCTACTAACCTTTTGGATATTCACATCACATTCATGAATACATTTAAGTATTTTCAGAAGGCTATCAAAATAACTGTTTTCTTTAGGAATATTAGGTAATGAATAGCCCTTATCATTCCAACTTTTAGATATAATTGCATTATCCATATCGACACATCCTAATCAGATTTTATTAGCAAACTTACATCTCTATATATTCTTATACATGTTATTTAAACCCTTCAAATAAAATCGTTACTATTAAGTTTAAGTACAGCATGTTGAAGACAATAAATTAGAGGGGAGAGGGATGATGAGCATATATAATTTCTTAGTTACAGATATTGAACTACCTATTTTAAAAAGCAATAATAATAAAATTAAATCATTTAATGATTTGCTAGGATTAGGCTATAAAGAGAAGGAGTTATATCGCCTCTTTGGAGGGATGTTAAAAAGAAGAAAAACATCTACATGATAGAAAATAATAATAGTAAGTTATTAGCGCAGTATGTAAAAGAGTATGTAAATAACATTACTATCCCTTATAGGGGCATTGAATTATGGCAGATGCGTATGAATTAGATGATGTAGAATACGAAAAAACAAATGCAGCCCAACTTACGGTGGGTGAATTGGAACGTTTCTTCTTATTACCAATACTTTTGTAAAACCTAAAGTATTGGTAATAAGAAGAGTATAGTGTATACATTTAGTTTTTATAACGAACGATATATATATATTCAATAAAAATGTTCGCTTTTAAATTGACAAAAACACTACCTCGAGTTAATATGAGTATGTAATTCAAACGAAAAGTGAATATTATGCCGTCGTATAATATCGGGGATATGGCCCGAAAGTTTCTACCTAGCTACCGTAAATGGCTTGACTACGAGGCGTTTGTATAAAGATGAGGGGAAACTTGTCTTTGTTTATAGAACGCTTCCATGTATATATGCAATGGAAGCCTTTTTTATTTCTCGGGATAAAAGAGGGCTAGGAGAAATACGGCGAGTAATCATATAACGGGGGAAACGTAAGATGAAACGCTATTTTCAGTTTGATGAACTCGGTACAAATTATAAAACAGAGTTCATAGCAGGGTTAACGACATTTCTATCTATGGCTTACGTACTATTTGTCAATCCTGCTACGCTGTCGCTTGGAAATGTTAAAGGGTTACCAGCAGGTACAGGGATGGATCCAGGTGCAGTATTCGTTGCTACGGCATTAGCGGCAGCAATCGGTTCGTTAATTATGGGTATTTTCGCGAAGTATCCAATTGCTTTAGCGCCAGGTATGGGAATTAACGCGTTCTTTGCTTATACAGCAGTGTTAACGATGGGTATTCCGTGGCAAACGGCCATTGCCGGAACATTAATGTCAGGTATTATCTTTATTATTCTTACTGCTTCAGGTATTCGTGAAAAAATCATTAATGCAATTCCATCGGAGTTAAAGTTTGCAGTAGCGGCAGGTATCGGATTGTTCATTGCCTTCCTTGGATTCCAAAATGCCGGAATTATCGTGAAAAATGATGCTGTTCTTGTTGGATTGGGGGATTTAACAAAGGGCACAACGTTACTAGCAATCTTCGGGGTTGTTACTACAATCATCTTCATGATTAAGAAAGTTAATGGTGCAGTGTTTTACGGTATGATTCTTACGGCAATCTTAGGAGTAGCGACAGGATTAATTGATACTCCAAAAGCTGTAGTGGGAGCAATACCGAGTCTAGAACCAACGTTCGGTGTGGCGTTAACGCACTTTGGAGATATTTTCACTGTTCAAATGGGGATTGTTATTATAACGTTCTTCTTTATCGATTTCTTTGATACAGCAGGTACGCTTGTAGCGGTTGCGAATCAAGCTGGATTAATGAAGAACAATAAATTACCACGTGCAGGAAAAGCATTATTTGCAGATGCGATTGCGACTGTAATTGGTGCGATCTTGGGTACATCAACAACAACGTCTTACATTGAATCGTCTGCAGGGGTAGCAGCGGGAGGACGTTCTGGATTTACAGCAGTTGTAACAGCAGGATTCTTCTTACTGGCATTATTCTTCTCGCCATTACTAAGTGTTGTAACGCCAGCTGTAACGGCACCAGCTTTAATTATTGTAGGAATCTTGATGGTTTCTTCCTTAGGGGAAATTGATTGGAAGAAATTCGAGATTGCAGTGCCAGCATTCTTTACAATTATCTCTATGCCACTTACGTATAGTATCGCAACTGGGATTGCGATTGGATTTATCTTCTATCCAATTACAATGGTTGTGAGTGGTCGTCGTAAAGAGGTTCATCAGATTATGTATGTTATGGGAGTTTTATTTGTACTATATTTCATCTACGTTCGTAAATAAAGTGAAACTTTAATCAGAGTGGGGGAAACCCCACCCTGATTATTAGTTGAACCAATCGGGCTTTTACGGGCAGTTGATCTGCCGCGTAACATCGTTGATTTGGGCAGTTTTTGAAGTGGGAGTCTTACTGCCCGTTAATGCGGGATAAAAGGGGTTTTTTAAAAGGTCTAGACTTAAGGGGAGTCTAGACCTTTTTTGCGTCTTCAGAAAATCTTAAGGATTTCCGAGCGTTTTTCTTCAGAAGTTTTCCTATAATAAAAGTTAGGGATTAAAAAAGTGATGGGGGAGATATTGTGGCACACGAAACAATACTTGTCGTAGATGATGAAAAAGAAATTCGAAATTTAATTACAATCTATTTAAAGAATGAAGGATATAAAGTATTGCAAGCAGGAGACGGGGAAGAAGGATTACGTTTACTAGAAGAAAATGAAGTACATCTAGTCGTATTAGATATTATGATGCCGAAAGTGGATGGTATTCATATGTGTATGAAAGTAAGGGAAGCGAAAGAGATGCCTATTATTATGCTTTCTGCCAAAACGCAAGATATGGATAAGATTTTAGGATTAACAACAGGAGCAGATGATTACGTAACGAAGCCCTTTAATCCATTAGAGTTAATTGCACGAATTAAATCTCAGTTACGCCGTTATATGAAAATGAATGGTTTCGCTGTCCAAAATGAGGACGAGTTAGAAATTGGAGAGATGAAAATCAACATCTCGACCCATAAAGTTATTGTAGAGGGAGAAGAAGTGAAGCTAACTCCGAGGGAATTTTCAATTTTAGAATTGCTAACTAGAAATCCAGGTATGGTGTTTAGTGCGGAGCAAATTTATGAAAAGGTGTGGAACGAACGATCTTTCCAGTCTGATAATACTGTAATGGTGCATATTCGAAAAGTGCGTGAAAAGATTGAGGAGAATCCAAGGAAACCTAGATATATAAAAACGGTATGGGGAGTGGGATATAAGATTGAAAAAGATATTTAATCCGTTTACTTACGTTCGGAAAATTCGAGAATTAATTGAAAAGATAATAAAGAGCGTGAAACGGAGTATAAGGATTCAACTTATTACGGCGTTTACTGCTTGTGCGTTATTAGGTCTCTTTGTATCAACGAAGATAGTAGCACCTATTTTTGAAGATGCTAGCCAACATGCCGAGATTAATTACAGAGATGGTATGGAGCAAATTAATCGTAAAGCTCAAAGTACAGCGGAAATGATGGTTGTTGAAAATAAATTAGATGCTGTACAAAACATGATAGAGCTAGAAAATGAGAATTTAGAGCAAGGGCATGATGCCTTTAAAATATTAGTTACTGACGAAAATGGTAAAGTTTTGTATAAAACGAAGCAAGCGCAAGAAGAACAAATTAATTTGCATAATACAATTCGTAATGCGACTTCATTTGCTATCAATTATTCAAATAATAATGATATTGAAAGATCAAGAAAAGAGTTTATTACATTCTCGCCTATTACAATTGAAGGTAAGAACTTATATATGTTTGTAAGTGGGATTCCTCAAGGGGAGGTAGTGTACTATAAAGTAGAAGGACCATTCCCGTTTTTAATGGGTGTTCTTGTATTCATTTTCTCTTTCTTCTATATAACAAAGAGAAAGATGAAGCAGATTGAAGCAATGGCACAAGGTGTAAAGGAAATAGAAAGAGGTAACTTAGCGTACCGCATTGAGAAAAAAGGTGAAGATGAGATTGCGTCTTTAACTGAGAATATTAATAATATGGCGGAAGAGCTTATGAATAATATAGAAAAGGAACGTAAATTAGAAAAGCAGAAAAATGAGCTTATCACAAATGTATCTCATGATTTGCGTACACCACTTACTTCTATTATGGGTTACTTACGATTACTTCGAGATTCTAAATATGAAAATAAAGAACAACATGATGAGTATACAAGAATTGCTTTTGTAAAGTCGGAGCAGTTAAAGAATTTAATAGAAGATTTATTTGAGTATACGAAGTTAACAAATGAACAAGTTGTATTAGAAAAACAAGAAGTATGTGTAAATGAGTTGCTTGAGCAATTAATAGAAGAGTTAGTACCGCAGGCGGAAGAACATGGACTTACGTTTGTTAAGAAGTTTCCTGAGGAACGTACTTATGCATCGATTGATTCGGAAAAGATGGTTCGTGTATTTGATAATTTACTAATGAATGCGATTAAGTACAGTAAAGATGATGGAGAGATAAAAGTTTCTCTTCAAAGGCAGCGTAGGGATATACAAATTGTAATTGCGAATCATAGTGAAGAGTTTACGAGAGAAGAGTTAGTGAATTTGTTTGAACGTTTCTATAAGAAGGATCAATCTCGAAGTAGAGTAACGGAAGGATCGGGACTTGGCTTAGCGATTGCGAAAAGTATTGTTGAGTTGCAAGGTGGTAGTATTCGAGCGGAATATAGGGATGGTATTATTCAATTTATCGTCTCTTTACCAATTATAGAAAAATAATAAATGAATAGAATGATATGTGATAAAAAGGCTTATTTTAAAAGAAATAAGCCTTTTTATATTTTTTATAAAAACATATTGACGATTAGAGATTAGAGGTGTAATATAGAACAAGTCGCCGATGACAATAACGTCGCAAGCGACAAATGAAATGAAAAACTTAGTTGACATTGAAAGATGAAGATGTTAACATAAGGAAGTCGCAAATGAGCGACTAAGTAGTTCTTTGAAAACTGAACGAAACAAACAACGTGAAACGT